>JBDSOE010000182.1:0-25745 GCA_039915005.1 Ginsengibacter sp. | reverse complement strand
CATACGGTTCCTGAATAATAATCACAAGTGGATTCATTTTTTATTTTGGGTAAAAGTTTTCCAGATCCTTTAGTATATGCGTATTCAAATGGTGTAAAGGTTTTACCAGGGCTTACCTGCATTTGAAAACCTGCATTTTTAGATCCGCCGTTTTCTTTTTGAAGAATACTTTTCCCCGTAAAATTATTGTCATTCAAAACTCCTGTGAGTACAATAGAAAGCGGGCCACTTGAAGCGCTCAAATAAATGCTGTCATTTTTGGAAGGTGGCTCACCCGAATAGAGCAACATAGGCCATTGGTTTTGATCGAACCAAATATAGCCCGAATAATATTCCGCTGACTTACTCAAATGCATGGTGGCATTCATGTTTCCTACCTTGCCGGTAAAAACTTTGTACCAACTTATAGCAACTTGCGCGTTGCTAAAGAAAGAATTGAACAAAATGAAAATAGCAGTGATAAAAGTTTTCATGATAATTATTTTTAAGAATTTTATTTCAAAAAAACATTTTTCGATAATGGGGGATGTACTTTTATCTTCTTATGCTAATCAACGACTCAATTCAAACAAAGGCCTGATTCATATTTTAAATCCTCAACGAACCCTATCTACAAAAACCATCTGCTCCTCTCTCAACAAAGGCAACCCCTTAAACCTCAGTATGATATTAGCCACCGTGGCCACATCTTTTTCACAATAAATTGAAATCCGGTTCAAATCTTTTTCTTTCCAGAAAACATGGCCCACCTGGCTTCCGTCAATATCATCTTTAGGTGAAGGCACGCCCAGTACGGCAGCCAGCAATTTCAAAGAAGTATAATGTTTGTAATCGCCAAAGCGCCATAAGTGCAACGTATCAAGCACCGGCGTTTCCCAGGGTTTCATGTTTTGGAAATCAATATAGGTCGGAATGGTAATCCCGTTTTTCAGCATTCTTCTGCATAAAAATGGCACATCAAATTCCTTGATGTTGTGCCCAGTAAAAACCCATTGCTTGTTGCTGTGCAACTGTTTCATTGTAGCAATAAAGGGATTTAGAATTTCTTCTTCTTTTTCAGAATACAAAGACTTTATTCTTAATTGCCATTCGTTATTTTCTTTTTTAAAATAGCCAAAACTGATGCAAACCACTTTGGCAAACTCCGCGAAAATAGCGGCGCGCAAGGGATAATATTCTTCAGCAGTGGCATCCTGCGGAAGGCTTTTACTTATTTTCTCCGTCCACAATTCTTTCCACGTATCATCCAGTAACCGAAAATCTTCTTTTTCTGAAACGGTTTCAATATCTATCAGGAATAAATTCTCCAACGGTATTTGCTGCATGAAGGATAAGTTTGATTTAATGAATTTACAAAAAATCCTTAATAAGTAGGTACAGAAACTTATCAGTAAAAGATACCTTTTAGAAAGTAGCACTTCCAAAAATTGTGAAAGCGTGGCATTCTATCTTTCGTTATTATCCGAATTAAAAGAGAAAATAAAAGGCATAAAAAAATCCCACATAATGTGGGATAAAAGTGGAGGATAGCGGGTTCGAACCGCTGACCCTTTGCATGCCATGCAAATACTCTACCAACTGAGCTAATCCCCCCTTTTTCTACGATTTGCCAATCGTTATTTACCAATCTGCCGTTTTAAAAGAACCGCAAATATAAAGATGAAATAATGAGTTTAAAAAACAAATTTAATCACCCCAGATTTCCTCTTTCCCTTCGAGCCAAAGTTTTACCAGGCGGTTGGAAACCGACTTAGGCCGCTCTAAAGGCATGCCCAAAGCCCTGTCCCAGCAAAGGCTTGCCAATACACCCAATGATCTCGCCACGCCAAACAAAACGGTATAAAATTCATATTCTACCATGCCGTAATGCACCAGCAATGCGCCACTATGCGCATCTACATTGGGCCACGGATTTTTTATCTTGGCAATAGATTGTAAAATAGGAGGAACCGTTTCATAAATATTCCAAACAGTTTGCACCAGCGGATCATCAGGCATGTGCTTCTTTCCAAATTCCATCTGTGCTTCAAAACGCGGATCCGTTTTGCGCAACACTGCATGTCCGTAACCCGGTACTACTTTGCCTTCTGAAAGCGTCTTCTTTACATACTCCGCTATTTGTTCTTTTGTGGGAAGATCACTGCCGATTTCTTTCTGCATATCATAAATCCATTTGATCACTTCCTGGTTGGCCAGCCCGTGAAGCGGCCCTGCCAAACCATTCATCCCCGCGGCATAAGCAAGGTACGGATCACTTAATGCAGAGCCCACCAAGTGAGTAGTATGTGCGGATACATTTCCTCCTTCATGATCGGAATGTATTGTCATATACAAACGCATCAGTTCGCGGAAACTTTCACCTTCATAGCCAAGCATGTGGGCAAAGTTGCCGGCCCAGTCCAATAATCCATTGGGCTGTATATGCTTTCCTCCTTTATACTTACGGCGATAGATATACGCAGCAATTCTGGGAAGGCGGGCTATCAGATCCATAGCGTCATCAAACGTGGCTTCCCAATAATCCTTCTTGCTCATGCCTTCGGCATATTTTCTTGCAAACTCACTTTCTGTTTGAAGCGCCATAATACCCACTACAAATTGCGTCATCGGGTGCGCCGTTTCAGGCAAAGATTCAATGGTATCAAATACATAATTAGGTACATGGCTTCTGCGTTGCCATACGCTGCTCATGTGCTGCGCATCTTCTTCTGTGGGCAATTCGCCTACCAGCATTAAGTAAAATAATCCTTCGGGCAATGGTTCATTTCCTCCTTCTGCCTTAGGCAATTTTTCTTGTAATTCAGGAATAGAATACCCGCGAAAACGAATGCCATCCTGTGAATCAAGAAGTGAGGTTTCTGTAACCAATCCTGTAATGCCACGCATCCCCTGGTAGATCTGAGACAACTTAACCTCACCAATTATTTTGTCGCCATGTTCTTTTAACATACCCTTTACTTCTGCCGAAAGCGCATCTGCTTTCACTTTAAATTTGTCTTTGACTACTCCCATAATAGAAAATATTTTTAAAAATTGTGATAGATTTGCAACAGCCCTAAAGTTAATCATAGAGCAAATGTTAAACAAAAGAAATATTGAAAGCTATCATCCAAAAAACGTTTCAGAAGCTTCTGAATTATTTGGATGCCCTTCTGTATAAATACCAGGCAAGCAGCCCGAAAGCCACATTGGGTAGCCACGCGGCCACTATCGGATTAAAATTTGCTTTTAAAGAAAAGACCGCAGCAAACCTTCCTACCAAGATATACAATACGCAAATCAAAACACCTATAGCGAGGTGAAACCCGCTTCCCCAGCGGATCTTACGGGAAGCAATGGTGGCTCCTATAATGGTAAGAATTAAAACAGAAACCGGGTTGGCATTTCTATTTTGTTTTTCAAGAATTAAAGAATTTACATTTTCTGATCCCCTTATTTTTTCCAATTGAATAAACTCATTGAGTTCGGGAGTGGTCATTTTATCTTTCATGTACTCATCTCTTTGCAAGTCGCGGGGCTTAAAATTGAAATTCATTTGCATGGTCGGTGATTCTTTTATTTTTTGATGAAGCCCATTTATATTTCTTTCGATAACGCTCTCAAGCTGCCACTTTTTTGTTGCCGTGTCCCAGCGTATCGTTTGGGCACGCAGGTTATAAACAAGACTGGTTTTCTTAAATCTTTGAATAAAAAAATTATTACCTGTTCTGCTCACCGTGTCGTAATACCGAACCCCTGCATAAGAAAACGAATCGAGCTTAAAATATTTATTACTGATCGTGGAGGTATTTTCATACCCCCCATAATTGAAATCAATATATTTCGCATTGAAGGTTGCCCACTTTTGATTAGCAGGCGGAAGTATATATTGATTGGTCCACCACAAAAGCGCAGTAAATACAAATCCGCCCCATACAAATGGCATCAGGAAGCGCCTGAAGCTAACTCCGCTGCTGAGGATGGCTATCACTTCAGACCGGGCTGCCATTTTGGAAGTAAAAAATATTACCGCTATAAAAATAAAAAGCGGGAAAAGCATGGCATCAATGCGGGGAATAAAACCGAAATAATAATCGGTGATAATGGTTTTTATGGGAAGATTGGTTTTTGACAAATCATCCGTCTTTTCACTAAGATCAATGATAATTACCAATACAGTAAGTGCAATAAGGCAAAAGAAAAAAGTAACAAAAAATTTTTTAAGAATGTACCAGTCTATAATTTTCATCTTATTTTTAGCTTTTTCATTTGCAACGCGAAACCCGCCATCAGCAGTATGAAAGCGTCCGGAATCAATTTGTGGCTTATTTCATACCACGCAAAAGTAAAGAGTTAAATACGAATGAAAATGAAAATTGAAATACTTATGTTGTAATCGCAGCAGGCAGTTTCAATGGAAGGCAATATCTATCCCTTTCCCTTTTTGCCTGCAAGGGAATAGGAATCAAAAATAAATTGTTGCAATTGTTTTTTGCTTACAGTGCCGTCCACAATAATGGTGTTCCAATGCTTTTTATTCATGTGATAACCGGGCTGTATGCATGGATATTGCTCTCTTAATTCTATAGCATATTCCGGGTTACATTTTACATTAAACTGCAGCACCTCTGAAGATAGTGATGCCAGTAAAAATATTTTATTGTTGATTTTAAACACAAGTGTGTCTTCTCCGAAAGGAAAACTTTCAGTAACACCCTCTAATGATAAGGCGTACTCTCTCAATTCTTCAATGTTCATTTTTCAAAAATAAATAAAATAATTTTCTGCGGCTTCGGAAGGATGCGTTCAAAATGTAGTAAAGGTGTCGTAAAGGTTGCCAACCTTAATAAGTTTATTTCCATTTAGAAATACTTTTCCCCAAGGTTGGCAACCTTTAAAAAAATAGGTTCTTCGGTAAAGTTAGTAGAAAGAGTAACGTAGGAATTTGGGGACTTTTTTTATTGACAGGCTATACTTGGGGGAAAAATTGGCCATAAAAATCCTGAAAGCCCGCCTGACCGGACGGGAAGGTATGAAATGATTATAGAATCCGATCACTAAATTAAAATCAACCCCGAAGGTGTGACAGAATGAAAATGTCACCCCTTCGGGGTTATGAATGATGGTACGGAATTATATATTGGCTATAATCCTTACACCCTTTCAGGGTTAGTTATTTCCATTAAATAAACCGAAGAACCAAAAAATAAAAATAATTATAGATTCTTTTCCGGGCGCAAAATCCCTGTAACCACATTTTTAGTTGATAGTAATAATTTTGCCGCGGCCTGAATATCTTTTGGCGTTAAAGCATTTACATACTTTTCATAATTAATAAAGTAATCGGGGTTATCGCCAGGGAAATAAAAGCTTTGAAGTTGCGATAACCACGCTCCATTTTCTTTGATACGTACTTTGTGCTGTTCCCTCCATTGTTGTTTTACTTTTTCAAGATTTTCTTTGGAAGGACCATTTTTAATCAGGCTTTGTATTTCTGCGTTGGCTGCAGATAAAAGGGTATCTACTTTTTCAGGACCGCATGGCAATTGCAAAAAGAAAGAATAATGTGGATAAGGTACTTTATCAAATTGCGCCTGTGTGCCGCCACCATAAATTCCCTGAATCTTTTCCCTTAACTCTTCAATGATCCTGATATTGAGAATTTCGCTGATAGCCTGCGCCTTCATATCCAAAGCATCGCTATACGGAAGTTCACCGCTATAAACCGCCATGATAAGGGCTTTTGACTCCTTCCCTTTATACACATTCACATCCACTTTACCTTTTGCTATACGCAATTTATTATCTACATACCCAAATTTCTTAGAAGCCGCGGGAAGGCTTGCAATATATTTTTCAAGAAGTGGCCTCAATTTTTTCTCTGAAATGCTTCCTACAAAAGTAAAATGCATACCACTTGCATTTCCGAATCTTTCCTTATAGATCTCCATTACCTTGTCTAAATTAATACGATCAAAATAGTCAGGTTTGGGAACTGCAATGGGTGCCAGCGGGCTGTTATGATACATCGCTTTAAATAAAGTATCAATGAAAACTGCCTGCGGATTAGCACTTAAAAAAGTAAGCTGTGCTTTATTCTTTTGAACATACGATTTAAATAAACCAGTATCAACGCGAGGTTTCGTAAAATATAAATACGTTAACTGCATCAAAGACTCTACATCTTTCACAGAACTGCTTCCACCGATTCCTTCAGAAGAAGTTCCGAATGATGGATTTACATTCACCGTTTTACCGGCAAGCGATTTCTTTAAATCAACCGGAGAAAAATCTCCAACGCCCATACTGCTGATAACAGGAATCATATACTCCGCATTGTACTTGTCCTTTATTCCATAATTATTTTTACCGCCGGGCCTTACAGCGCTCATCAATACCTGGTCATTTTTAAAATCGGTAGTCTTTAAGGTTACGGTTACTCCATTGCTCAATGTAAATTCTGTAGTGCCTAAAACCGCATTCTTTTTAGTAGCTATGATCTTTCCTGCCTTAGGAATTTTATGTAATAATGAAGTGGAGATGGCTTTTTCTTCGTAAGGTTTTATATCCATTTTATCCACCGACGAAGAAACTGCCAGCAAATCTGCCTCTGATGGCAAAGTCTTTCCCGGAGATGCTTCGGGGCCGGTTAGCGCAACGAATTCATTCAAGTTCTGATTCAATTTTTTCCCAATAACATTTATATCCTCCACGGTAATGTGTGGTAATAATTGTTGGTAATATTCATTTTCTTTTTCAATGCCGGGAATCGGTTCCTGTGCCAAGAAATTACGGATATATTCTTCCGCATAATTTTCTGATTCCGTTTTATTCTTTTCTTTAAACGCCCTGTCAATAGAGGTTAGCATGGTTGATTTTACCCTGTCTAATTCTGCCTGTGTAAATCCATATTTTTTTACTCTCTCCAGTTCTTCTTCAAAAGCAGTAAGCCCGTTTATATTACTATTATCACCGGTTCCGATAGAGGCGCTAAAAGCCTCATAGCCACGCGCATAAGAGCCAAATCCTGCGTAGGCATACACAAAAGGAGGATTCTCTTTTTGTGTAAGTTCACGAAGCCTTTGATTTAAAAGATTTGAAAAAATGCTTTTTATTAAATCATTTTTATAATCAGCAAGTGTTACAGAAGGATGCGTTTTCTCCGCAGAATATTGAACCATAAAAGAATAGCTGGTGGCTTCTTTATCGGTAACTATTTCCGCTACGCTTTTTTTATAATCCGGGACATCGGGTGTAATTCTTGCTCTTTCATTCTCTGGATTTTTAAGCCCATCAAAATACTTTTTTACCAGGCTTTCTGCTTTGGCAGGATCAATGTCGCCCACTACAATTACAGCCATCAAATTAGGACGATACCAGTCTTTATAAAATTTCTTTATCACATCATAGCTGGCATTTTTTATAATGCTATCCACGCCTATGGGAAGACGGTTAGCATATAAAGAACCGGCAAATAATTGCGGATAAATTTTTCTGAACATCCGGTCATTGGCGCCTTTGCCGAGACGGCTCTCTTCAAGTACTACCGGGCGCTCGCCGTCTATATCTTCATTATTATAAGTTACGTTATGCGCCCAATCTTCCAATATCTGAAATCCTTTTTCAATATTTCCCGGCTTGTCCGTTGGTATCGGAAGAATGTAAACCGTTTCATCAAAACTGGTATAGGCATTCAGGTCATTACCAAAACCAACACCAATGGATTGTAAAAAAGAAATGATGTCGTTCTTTTTAAAATGAGTGGTTCCGTTGAAAGCCATGTGCTCACTCAAATGCGCCAGCCCTTGCTGGTTATCATCTTCAAGAATAGAACCGGCATTTACTATCAGACGCAATTCAACTTTTTGTTCCGGCTTCTTATTTTGCCTGATATAATAAGTGAGCCCATTGCCAAGCGTTCCTATTTTTACCTCCGGATCAATGGGGAGTTTTTCATTTAAATTTTGCTGGGCAAAAACGGACGAAGCAGCGGCAAAAAGAAATGCCATAAGCAGCCTGAAAAATTTCATAAATTTAATTAGGATTTAATGATAGACAAATATAAAGGAGGCGAAAATAACTCCCTGTTAAAAATCACAATCCATTGATCCTTTTATTTTATTATTTTTTCAGCGCCTATTTCAGCCAAACATTTCTGCAGGCTATTCTTCCACAAAGGAATATCCAGGTCAAGTAACTCCTTAATCTTAGAGGTGTCCATAACTGAATATAGCGGCCTCTTCGCAGCCGTTTTATAAGAGTCAGTCGTGATAGGACGTATTGTACAATTACTATTTACAAAATGCTTTATGGCCTCTGCAAATTCATACCAGGTGGTAATGCCACTGTTACAATAATTTACAATTCCCGAAAAATTCTGCCCTTCTACCATCCTCGCAATAAATAACATAATTACTTCAGCAAGATCTGCCGCATAAGTAGGAGAACCATATTGATCGGCCACTACATTTATTTCATCTTTCTCTTTAAATAAACGCAGCATCGTCTTCACAAAATTATTTCCAAAAGAAGAGTACACCCATGAAGTGCGAATGATTAAAGTATCTGGATTACGGCTGAGGGCTAATCCTTCGCCATTCAATTTGGACCAGCCATACACATTTAATGGAGCCACAACATCAATCTCTTTTAAAGCCATATTTTTACTGCCATCATAGACATAATCGGTAGAAATATGAATAAGCCTGGTTTGATGCGCTTTGCAAACAGAAGCCAACTGACCCACTGCATTGCCATTAATTAAAAAAGCTTTTTCTCTTTCTGATTCGGCCTTGTCCACCGCAGTGTATGCCGCACAGTTAATACAGTAATCAATCCGGCGCTTTGTAAAAAAGGAGGTAACCACTTTCGTGTTTTCTATGGCAAGGTTTTCTTTTGTAGTAAACAAAAACCGGTAAGAAGGAAATTGATTTGAAAGTAATTTTATCTCATTAGCAAGTTGGCCGTTGGCGCCGGTAACTAAAATAGTGGGCCTCTCCATTTTTAATTCATTCATTTTTTCAACCATTAAAAAAGAAATTACTTTCACCTGTTTTAAATGTAGGATTACGGGCATCCTTCTCCGAAACGATTACCCTATCTGCCGGGACTTTCCAGTCAATATTCAATTGAGGATCGTTCCATAAAATACCCCCTTCACTTTCTTTATGATAAAAAACATCGCATTTATAAAATACTTCCGCCGTTTCACTGATCACAGAATAGCCATGGGCAAAGCCCTTTGGAATCAAAAGCTGCTTTTTATTTTCGGCAGAAAGCTCTATCGTATATGCATTACCGTAAGTAGGGGAATTTTTTCTGAGATCCACAACCGCATCAATAATTTTCCCGCTCAACACCCTGATCAGTTTTGTTTGCGCAAAAGGATCTTTTTGAAAATGCAATCCACGCACAATACCAAATGAAGAGAGCGCCTGGTTGTCTTGTACAAAATTAATTTCTATACTCTCTTCAGAGAATACCTTCTGATTATAGCTTTCAAAAAAATAGCCCCTGCTATCTTCAAATATCTTTGGTACAAAAATTAATAAACCGGGGAATTGAGTTTTAGTAAATGGCATTTTCAAAAAATTGAACTTAAGATTTTTCAGTAGAATATATTTCTTTAAAAAATTCAATGGTTTTTATAAGTCCTTCTTCAAACTTCGTATTGGGCTTATAACTCAGCAAATTTTTTGCCAAAGAAATATCGGCAAGCGAATTGCGGATGTCGCCTTCTCTTGGCTCGCGATGAACAGGTTCAATATCGCTTTTTAAATAATCTCTTATAGAATTGTACAAATAATTAACCGAATAATTTTCACTAACGGCTATATTATACACTTTATTTTTTGCTTTCTCATTGGTAGTAAGCATCCCTCTGATGTTGGCCTGCACAGCATTTTCAACAAAAGTAAAA
This sequence comes from Ginsengibacter sp., assembly GCA_039915005.1. GTDB lineage: Bacteria > Bacteroidota > Bacteroidia > Chitinophagales > Chitinophagaceae > Ginsengibacter. The sequence continues at coordinate 15,847 of JBDSOE010000182.1, read as the reverse complement.
TCCCTGGTTTGTTCGCCGTCGCCATTTATAAAAGCCCGCGTATGGTACATGATTGCTTTTACAAAAAGAGGAATCACCGCGGCATAAGGTCCATCCGGATCCTGACGCGGGCCAAAAATATTGAAATACCTGAAACCCAAAACGGGGATGTTATAAATTTTGGAAAACACATCCGCATACATTTCATCGGCCTTTTTACTTACCGCATAAGGCGATAAACTATTGCCTGTTCTTTCTTCAATTTTTGGCAAAGTAGGCTCATCGCCATACACCGAGGAAGAAGATGCGTAAACGAATTGCTTTACATTATTTTCCACCGCGGCTTTTAAAACATTTACAAAGCCGCCTACGTTTACATCATTGGTATCTGATGGATTTTTTATAGAACGAGGCACAGAACCCAATGCTGCCTGGTGGCTCACATAATTAATGCCTTCGCACGCTTTTCTGCAGGTGTCAATATTTCTGATGTCGCCCTCAATAAATTCAAAACCATTATAAGCTTTCAGCACCTCAAGATTAGACAAAAAACCATTTGCCATATTATCCAGTACCCTAACTTTTGCTGCATTATTTTTCAATAAATATTCAGCAATATGGCTGCCAATAAAACCGGCTCCTCCTGTAACGAGAAAAGTAGTTTTACTTAAATCTTCTTCGTGAAATGTGTTGTTCAATTTTATATTTTTTAAAGACTCCAATATTTACGACTGGTAATTTTGCCCCGATATACGCCTTTCACGTCGGCGATCATGGCATCCGGTTTGGTGATTTTTGCAAAAGCAGCATCATCCATATTCAGATAAACTGCATGTGGCACCGTTATAATTACGGCTTCATAATCACTGGCCAGATCATGAGTAAGTTCAAAGCCATATTCATGATGTAACTGGTCGCTATCGGCATGTGGATCGGTAACATGCACCTGCAGGGAATAAGATTTTAATTCTTTGATTACATCGGCAACTTTTGAGTTTCTTATATCACTTACATTTTCTTTAAAAGTAGCGCCCATCACCAAAACTTTTGCATTCTTCACGTCGCCATTACTTTTAATAATGTGCTGTATTACTTTTTTGGCAACATAGCCCGCCATGCCATCGTTGATAGAACGTCCGGCAAGGATTACCTGCGCTTCATACCCTAATTTACTGGACTTATAAGTAAGATAATAAGGATCCACCCCAATACAGTGGCCGCCTACGAGCCCTGGCTGAAATTTTAAAAAATTCCATTTGGTACCCGCAGCTTCCAGTACTTCAAGAGTATTGATATTCATTCTGTCGAAAATAATGGAGAGTTCATTCATCAAAGCGATGTTGAGATCTCTCTGCGTGTTCTCAATAATTTTGGCCGCCTCGGCAACCTTAATGCAGGAAGCCCTGTGAACCCCGGCTTTTACCACCAGTTCATAAACTTTAGCAATATTATCAAGGCTTTCTTCATCACAACCACTTACTATTTTTGTAATGCTGCTGAGCGTATGTTCTTTGTCTCCGGGGTTTATTCTTTCCGGCGAGTAACCCAGTTTAAAATCTATAACGCCTTTTAATCCAGATAATTTTTCAATTACCGGAAGGCAATCTTCTTCTGTACAACCAGGATATACCGTACTTTCAAACACCACATAGTCATCTTTCTTAATTACTTTCCCGATAGTTTCACTCGCCTTTTGTATGGGAATAAGATCCGGCACATTATGTGCATCAACGGGAGTAGGCACGGCAACAATAAAAAAATTAGCCTCTCTTAATTTGTCTAAACTATTAGTGAATTCAATATCACAATTTTCAAAGGCAGTGGATTCCAATTCATTACTTGGGTCAACGGCGTTCTTCATCATTTCAATTCTTGTGGAATTGATGTCAAACCCGATCACTGAAATTTTCTTTGCAAACTCAAGCGCAATAGGCAATCCAACATAACCCAAACCAATTACAGCCAGTTTCTTTTTTTTGTCAATTAATTCCTGATACATATTTATACTTTATTTTTAAACACAAATTTTGAAACACGAATTTTGGAACACGAATTACACGAATTAGGCGAATTACACGAATGGGCACTCATTCTTAATTTCTAACTCATCACTCATCATTCATTATTCATCACTCATCACTCATCATTCAACTCATCACTCATCATTCAACTCATCTCCTGCTCTCAAACTCTTTCGGTAATTTATACCAATCTTCTTCCGGCAAAGATTTAAAATAGTCGTAAGTAATTTTCAAACCTTCGGCCCTGTTTACTTTTGGCTCCCAATTTAGAAGCTCTTTTGCTTTGGAAATATCCGGTTGCCTTTGTTTCGGATCATCCTGTGGCAAGGGTTTATAAACTATTTTTTGCGTGGTGCCGGTAAGTCTTATTATTTCTTCGGCAAATGCCTTTAAAGTAATCTGATCCGGATTGCCAATATTTACAGGCATTGAATAATCACTTAGCAACAGGCGATAAATTCCATCCACCAGGTCATCCACATAACAAAAACTTCTTGTCTGGCTGCCGTCGCCAAAAACTGTAAGATCCTCTCCACGCAAAGCCTGACCAATAAAAGCAGGCAAAGCCCTTCCGTCATTGAGCCTCATGCGCGGACCATAAGTATTGAATATCCTCACAATTCTTGTTTCCACACCATGAAAAGTATGGTACGCCGTGGTGATGGCTTCCTGGAAACGCTTGGCTTCATCATACACGCCACGAGGGCCTATAGGATTTACATTTCCCCAGTAATCTTCCGTTTGCGGATGCACCAGTGGATCGCCATATACCTCGCTGGTGGAGGCTACCAAAATTCTCGCTTTTTTTGCAAGCGCCAGTCCAAGGCAATTATGAGTGCCCAGCGAACTAACCTTTAAAGTTTGAATAGGAATTTTTAAATAATCAATCGGGCTTGCCGGAGATGCAAAATGTAAAATATAATCCAGATCGCCGGGAACGTGAATAAACTTTGAAACATCATAATGATAAAATTCAAAATTTTCCAATTTAAAAAGATGCTGAATATTTTTCAGATCGCCTGTGATCAGGTTATCCATACCAATTACGTGCATTCCTTCTTTAATAAACCTATCGCAAAGATGAGAACCGAGAAAACCCGCCGCACCGGTAATGAGTATTCTACCCTTCACCCCTAATGGGGAATTGGTACTTAGCGATTCTGATGAATTATTTGTTTGCATATCTTTCTCCAGTTCTAATTATAAAGTATTCCGAATACATTCCCCTGCATGGTTAGGGTTTTACCACTCCTCTTCCCACACTCTCATAATGAAAACCTCCTTCTTTCATCTGGTATAATTCAAAAAGATTTCTGCCATCGAAAATAACCGGGTTCTTTAAAAATGATTTCATTTTATCAAAATCAGGTGTCCTGAATTCGTTCCATTCTGTTGCTATCAACAACGCATCTGCCCCTTCGAGCGCCTCATATTGGTTATTTGCGTAAATAATTTTATCACCCATTTTATACCTCACATTCTCCATAGCCTCGGGATCATAAGCCGTTACAGTCGCACCTTCCGCCAATAACTCTTTAATTATTTCAAGGGATGGCGCTTCGCGAATATCATCAGTATTGGGTTTAAAAGCCAATCCCCAAAGAGCAATCTTTTTCCCTTTAAGATCGTTATCAAAATACAATTTCAGTTTGGGTAAAAGATGAATCTTTTGATTTTCATTTACAGCCATTACTGCCTCCAGTATTCTGAAATGGTAATCTTCCTGCTGTGCAGATTTAGACAAAGCCTGCACATCTTTGGGAAAACAACTTCCGCCATATCCAATACCGGGAAACAAAAATCTTTTGCCAATCCTGTCATCGCTTCCTATTCCTTTCCGTACCATATCCACATCGGCGCCAAGCCTTTCACACATTTGTGCCACCTCATTCATGAAAGATATCTTTGTAGCAAGAAACGCGTTGGCGGCATACTTGGTAAGTTCCGCGGATCTTTCATCCATATAAATTACGGGGTTGCCCTGGCGCACAAAAGGCGCATATAATTCTCCCAACAGCTTCCGGGCTTTTTCTGATGAAGCGCCTATCACCACGCGGTTTGGCTTCATAAAATCTTCTACAGCCACACCTTCCCGCAAAAATTCGGGATTGCTCACAACATCAAATAATTCTTCGGCATTATCCACTTCTCTTTCTGCAAGGCTTTGTAAAATGGTATGACGCACCCGGTCGGCAGTGCCTACAGGCACGGTACTTTTATCTACTATTACTTTGTAATCGCCCTTTTGTAATAAGGAGCCAATGTTTTTTGAAACTCCCAAAACATATTTTAAATCTGCGCTGCCGTCACCATTAGGCGGTGTGGGCAATGCGAGAAAAATAATGCGCGCCTCTTTTATTCCTTCTTCGAGGGAGGTGGTGAATTTTAATCGCCCTTCTTTTGCGTTACGGTCAAATATTTTTTCTAAGCCCGGTTCATAAATAGTTATTTTTCCGGAAGCTAATTTTTTGATCTTGCTTTCATCAATATCCACACAGGTAACCCTATTTCCGCTTTCTGCAAAGCAGGTGCCCGTTACCAAACCAACATATCCTGTTCCGATTACTGCAATATCCATTTTTATTTATTTACAAATTCCAACACTTTACCGGTGATAAAACCTTGTTGCTCTTCATCAAGTTCCGTGTGTATGGGTAATGATAAAACCCTGTGGGTTAACCAGTCAGTTTTTTCTAAATGATAATCTGCACCACCAAAAGCTGCAAACATCTTTTGCCTGTGCGCAGGCACGGGATAATAAATCATTGAGGGAACATTATTTTCTCCCAAAAACGCTGAAAGTGCATCCCTGTCTGTATTTTCAAGAATGAGTGTGTATTGATGAAAGACGTGCTTGCAATAATCGGCCCGGAAAGGAGTGGTTATTTTTTCATTTCCTGCAAACGCTTTATCATAAAAATCAGCCGCTCTTCTTCTTGCATCAATATAGCTATCCAATAACGGCAACTTGATATTTAATATTGCCGCCTGCAACGCGTCGAGCCTCGAATTACATCCCACCCTGTCATGATAATATTTTGTACTCTGGCCATGATTCGCAATCATTTTTAATTTTTCCGCCAGGGCATCATCATCGGTACAGATGGCGCCACCATCACCATAACAGCCCAGGTTTTTACTGGGAAAAAAGGAAGTACAACCGATAGTTCCGATGCTGCCTGTTTTTTTAGTAGTGCCATCTTTAAAGGTATATTCGCTGCCGATTGCCTGGGCATTATCTTCAATCACAAATAAATTATGCTCTTTGGCAATAGCCATTATTTCCTCCATCTGTGCCGCATGCCCATATAGATGAACCGGGACAATGGCTTTTGTTCTTGGTGTGATTGCTTTTTTAATCGCCTCAATATCTACACAAAAAGTTTGCGTGTCCACTTCTACAAAAACAGGTTTCAATCTTAATAAGGCAATCACCTCGGTAGTAGCCACGTAAGTAAAGGAAGGAGTGATTACTTCATCGCCAGGTTCAAGCCCCAGTGCCATCATGGAAATCTGAAGAGCGTCCGTGCCATTCGCGCATGGGATCACGTGTTTCACTCCAAGATAACCAGCCAGTTTTTTCGAAAAATTACTCACCTGCGGGCCACCAATAAAAATCGAACTATCTAAAACATCAGCAACAGCAGCATCTATCTCACCCTTTATATTAAGGTATTGCTGCTTCAGATCAACCATATGTAAGGGCCTCATATATTTTTTTTAAACGTGTGCAAAGATAAGGATTGAAAGAAGAAATAAATAAGGCGTCTTTGCCGGTAAATTAATATGGAAAGCGACGGGATTTTTTCATTTTATATTTCATAAATATTTAAGAAAAACTTTCCCGCATGCCTGAATTATCAAACTTATTTAATGAAACATAATCAAACTTTCCTCCAGGATGTTTCCAATGTGACAAGTATCTTAGTTTTTTCCTCTATAGAATTTGGCGATCAGAAAGTTACAATCGGCAATAACAATTGTATAGAAAATGTTATTGATCCAGTCCGTATATTTTCAGATAAATGTAGTTTGTTGTTTTGAGGCTGCAATGAATAAAAGTAAAAAAAGGCGTCTTTTTGAGACAGCCTTTTTAAATAATAGTCGGGATGACAAGATTCGAACTTGCGACCCCACGCCCCCCAGACGTGTGCGCTACCGGGCTGCGCTACATCCCGAGATTTTGTGCAAATCTAATACCTTTTCTCATTAAAAAAAGGGCGATAAAATATTTTTGACCGCTCGTCTTAAAATGGAGATTCAAAATAAAAAAAACAAATTAGTCGGGATGACTGGATTCGAACCAGCGGCCTCTTCGTCCCGAACGAAGCGCGCTACCGGGCTGCGCTACATCCCGTTTTAAATAATAAATTAGTCCTATTTTTTTTATCTAAATCACCTGTTACCTGTTACCTGTTACCTGTTCCGGTTTCCGTAACTGTATTTTTGTTCATGGTGCTCCTGTAGAAATAAGATTTAGCCGAAGGCTTCTTCAAGAATTTTTTTTGTGCCCAAAAAACTTTGATGGTGATGGGCATGGATGCCAGTTTTTTTTGCAGCCTCCACCAGTATGTCGAGATCGTCGAAATAGAGGCACTCTTCCGGTTTTGCCTGTGCGATGCCTAAAGCCAAATGAAAAATTCCGGGATCGGGCTTGCGCATTCCTACTTCGCCTGAGGAAACAAACGCGTCAAAAAAATCATGAAGTTTAAATTCTTTTATCCGGTGCTCATTCAATTCGCGGGCCTCATTATTGATAGAAATTACTTTTACCTGCGGATGCTTTTTTTTCCACTTAATAAGCCACGGAAGCGTTTCGGGCAGCAATACCGATTGTGCAAACATGAACTCTTTAAATTCTTTTCTCGAAAATTTTCTTTTATGATTAAACACCACCGTGTCTAAATAATCATCAAGAGTAATTTTTCCCATTTCAAACACATTGAAAATGAAATCGTGCAGCACGTCCATTTCCTCGTAATCAATACCGTATTTTTTTGCGGCAGCCATCCTTGACCGGTGCCCCCAGCCATTGCTTAAAAGTACCCCACCGATGTCGGAAAATAAAATCTTGTATTGTTTTCTCATAAACTTTTCAATAAATTTTCCTGCAAAGAAAAAGAATGTAAGCCAATTATTTTTTAGTTTCTAAAACCTCTATTTTTTTTAATCTTCTTTTATGTCTTTCCAATCCTGAAAATTCGGCTTTTAAAAATGCCATTATCAATTCCTGGGCCGCGGCAAATCCGGTTACCCTTCCACCAAGACATATCAGATTCATGTTATCATCCTCCACTCCCTGGTGTGCCGAAAAATGATCGTTAATAAGCGCCGCACGAACACCTGCAATTTTATTGGCAGCTATGGCCGCCCCCACTCCGCTTCCGCAAACCGCCACTCCGCGTGCTACTTCTTTGGTAGCAACTGACTGCGCCAAAGGAATTATAAAGTCAGGATAATCATCCGCAGTATCCAATTTAAAAGCGCCATAATCCTTTATCTCATAACCCTCATCTTTTAAAAATGATTGAATTATATTTTTTAATTCATAACCTCCATGATCAGCAGCAATACCTATTTTCATAAATACATTTTTTTATTTTTTAGGGAACACGAATTTCGCACATTTTACGAATTACATTCATTCAACGAAGTACGCTAATTTCTAATAATTTTTAATTCATAACGCTAATTCGTAATTTTAATTCTTCTGTCTCCACAAAACCGCCGCGCCCTTTATTCCATCTTTATTATCAACAATGCTTATATTTTTTTCAAGAGGAAAACGAATTAATGCGGCATTGCCGCCGCTGATATAAAGATGATCGTAATTGAAAACAATTTGTAAAATGCCAATCACTTTTTTCATGCGTTTATTCCACCTTTTTTTTCCAATTTTTAATAAAGCCGCTTCACCAATATAATCATTGTAATTTTTCTTTTTTGTAACGGGATGTTGAGACATTTCAAGATGCGGTAATAAAACACCATCTTTTAAGATAGCCGATCCGAATCCGGTTCCCAAAGTAATCATCATTTCCACGCCTTTACCCGATGACAAAGCAAGCCCCTGCAGATCCGCGTCATTGATAGCCAGCGCGGGCTTTCCCAACATCTGTTCAAGGTTTTGTGCAAGAGGATAACTTTTCCACAAATCATTTCCAAGTTTAGGCGCCGTTTTCACGATTCCATTTTCAACAAAGCCGGGAAATCCGGCGGCTATTCTATCGTACGGAGGGAAATGCTGAACCAATTCTTTTATAACCGCCATTATTTTACCAGGCGAAGAAGGAACCGGTGTTTTTTCTCTTTTATATTCCACTAAAAAATCGCCATGATTGTTTAAGACCGTTGACTTTATGTGAGAGCCCCCTATGTCTATAGCAAGAATTTTCCCGTCTGTGTCTTCCATTTCTTTGATTTAAAAATTTGATGAAGCGGTGGTAAAGTTAAGGTTGTTTTTCTTTTGCAGCAGAAAGGTGCTACATCTTCTATACAACTTCTTCAGTTGCCTCCTCCTCAAATGTGCTCAGTTTCTTTCAATAAAATAGCAGTAAGGTATCGGGCAAAAGATAAAGAAGTTTTTGAGATTTATTGGAAGGTTATTATTTTTTAAAAAAGCGACAGACATCTGATAGATTTTGCTATTAATTTGTGAATAAGTTTTAAAGCCGGTATTTACGTTGCCATTCTATTTTACAATAATTTAGATATGGAAATAAAGTCACCCTAAATTTATTTTAGAAAAATGAATTACCCCGCTTTCCCGCTCCCGCATTTATCCAAAATATCACATCATGGTTTTGCATCCCTTTATGAAAATAAAATTACGGGTGAAAAGTCTTTGCACACCACTGTACCTTACCAAAAGGGAAATGTTTTCGCCACTTTTGAAGCATCGGAAATTCTATCCACGCCTAATAAATATACGGTGCAGGTGAATGACGATACGCATATTATTCTGCAACCCGAAGTGTTACAATACATCAATCATTCGTGCGAACCGAATGTATTTTTTAATACGGCCACTTTTGAACTGGGTAGCATAAGGGATATAGCGGCTTTCGATGAGTTAACTTTTTTTTATCCCTCAACAGAATGGATGATGGAATCACCCTTTACCTGTTTTTGCGGGAATAATAATTGTCTTCATGATATCCGTGGGGCCTTTTTTTTATCAACCGAAATTATTGCACAGTATAAGTTCACCGATTTTATTTTACAGAAATTAAATATCTCATCTCTTCAGAAAGTGTGACCGGAATCAATGACCTAAAAAAAAAGTATGCCCCATCTCCCCAAAGATCTTTTCGTGTGGGTTTTAGCCCCTTATGTAGAAACCCATAACGAAAACCTGGATTATTATTACGACTTCTCGCAAAGTATTGATGAATATACCCGGGCATTTCAGGTGCTGAACATAGAGTGGAAATGGCAACAGGTTACCAATGACAATTATCAATGGATCATTGACCGGATCAGCGAGGCATCTTCTTCTAAAAACATAGTGGTAATCAACCTTTGCGATGGAGACAACATTAATAATGCACCGGGAGTAAATGTGATATGGCACCTTAAAAAAAGAGGGTTATGTTTCACCGGGGCTGATGAATATTTTTATAAGATCACCACTTCAAAAATAAACATGAAGGAAGTCTTCAACCTGAAGAAAATTCCCACGCCGCCCTGGAAAATTATTAATGAAGAAAATAAAAATGACGCTTCCATTTTTGAAGAATTAGGGAATCCAGTTATCATAAAACCAGCCATTTCAGGAGGGAGCCTTGGCGTAGGCATTCACTCCGTTGTAAAAAATAATAAAGAATTAAAAACTCAATATGCAAAACTACAAGAGGGTTATCACGGTTGGAACTTAATAGATGGAGGTGTAATAGCCGAACAATTTATAGACGGTTCCGAGTTTACCACACTCATAGTTGGTAACGGAACCTCCCCAAAAGATTGTAAAATTTATCTTCCGGTAGAAAGAGTTTTTAATGCCAAACTTCCCCGTCATGAAAAATTTTTATCGTTCGACAGGCTCTGGGAAATGTATGAAGAGGAAACGCCTATAAGCGACAATGAAGATTTCTATAACTATCAAACGCCTGCTGCTGCTTTGCTACAAAGCATTTGTCAAATAAGTTTTGATGCATATAAAGCCGTAAAAGGGAAAGGTTACTGCCGCGTAGATCTGCGTATGGATGAACAGACGGGGAAATTGTATGTTCTGGAAGTAAACGCACAATGCGGATTGTCTGAAGATGAAAATTACACTTCCATTGGCGCCATACTTCGCCTTTCGGGAAATTCGTTTTCATCGTTGCTTGTTGAAGTGATCAAAGATGCTTTAGCAAAAAAGATTTCTGTAAAAAAGGAATTGGCAAAGCAATTGGAATTGATATAATTACTGAAAAGAAAAGACCATTTTAAAAATATCGCATGAAAATATGTGTGCTGCAGCCTGATTATTCCACTACTGATGTGGATTATAAAAATTATGATCCGCCAAGAAATATATCCGCATTACTTCCGGGCGATTCAGTGGATCACCTATTTCTTAACAAGCTTACTACCTGGCAGCAATTAAGTAAACTTAAAAAAAAGAAGTATGATATTTTCATCAATCTTTGTGAAGGGTATCTTCATTGGGAAGTTCCTTCCATTGACGTTATTTATTGCCTTGAAATGCTTAACCTGCCTTACACTGGACCGAATACCATCCTTTACGACCCACCCAAAGAACTCATGAAATATGTGTCATACACATGCGGGGTAAAAACGCCGGCGTATGCCCTCCTCAATGAGGAAACAGATATCAATAATGCAATTGAAAATTTAAGATTTCCTCTTTTTATTAAACCAGCTAAAGCCGGTGATAGCCTTGGCATTGATGAGGACTCGCTGGTAAATAATGAAAATGATCTTTTGATAAAAAAGGTTTCTTTGTTAAAAGAATATGATGAAATATTAGTGGAAGAATATATTGCGGGAAGGGAGTTCACGGTTCTGGTGGTAAAGAATGCAGATGGAAATAGTTGTACGGCTTATCATCCTTTGGAATTTGTTTTTCCGAAGGGGAAAAATTTTAAAACCTATACGCTCAAAACTTCTGAATTGCATGCGGAATGCAATATTCCCTGTGCTGATAAGGAGCTCTGTGAAAGATTACAGGAAGACGCTTCAAAAATATTCAAAGCATTTAATGGCGTGGGTTATGCACGATTAGATTTCAGGGTAACTGATGAGAACAAAATATTTTTTCTTGAAATAAATTTTACCTGTTCTGTATTTTATGAAAACGGGTATGAAGGTTCGGCTGACTATATCCTGATGAATGAACCGGGTGGCAAAAAGGATTTTTTACAAAAAATAATCCAGGAAGGCATATCCAGGTTTCAGCTAAAACAAAAAAAATATTTTTTAAAAGGAAATTCACTTTCCGGTTATGGCATTTATGCAGTGGAAAATATTCATGCCGGCGACATCGTTTTTCATGGCGAAGAAACACCGCACAGGTTAGTAAGCAAAAAATTGGTAGAGGATACATGGGATAGGGAGGAGATCCAAAATTTTAAAAAATATGCATGGCCTCTAAGCGTGGACGTCTATGTGCTTTGGGATGAAAACCCTTTGGAGTGGGCACCGCAAAATCATTCGTGCGACCCTAATACAAGGTTTGAAGGATTAAATGTGATTGCCGTAAAGCAAATAAAAAAAGGAGAAGAACTTACTTTAGATTACGCCACCTTTCTCGATGATGAAATGGAAAGTTTTGTTTGTAATTGCGGATCAGTAAATTGCAGAAGGATAATAGCGGTTTCTGCGGTGGTTCGATAGACAATTATTCTTTTATTTTATTGAATGCATTAGTGGCCATTGAAAAAAATGATAAAATTATTATGACAAGAGAAGAAGGATTTATGAAGGAGGCAGTTGCTCTTTCAAAGATTGGCGTACAAAATAATGAAGGTGGCCCTTTCGGATGCATTGTAGTGAAAGGGGATGTAATAGTGGGAAGAGGAAATAATAAAGTAACCAGTACCAATGACCCAACAGCCCATGCAGAAGTAGTGGCCATTAGAGATGCATGTAAAAATTTGAAAACTTTTCAATTAGACGGATGTGAAATATATACTTCCTGCGAGCCATGCCCTATGTGCCTCGGGGCTATTTATTGGGCGCGGCCGGCAATTATTTATTATGCTAATACACGGGAAGATGCGGCGGCAATAGGATTTGATGATTCTATGATTTATGATGAAATAAATGCCTGTCTTTCTAACCGGAGGATTCCTATTGTTAACTTAGGAAGAGAAGAAGCCGGTGAAGTTTTTAGCGCATGGCTACACAAAAATGACAAAAAGATTTATTAAAAATTTGAAATAGATTTTTAATCCTAAAAAAAAATGAGAAAACATTTCCACAAAAAAAATTTTTATCCCCAAAATTTTTAAACTATCAATTTATAAAATATGTCTTGCAAATTCAATCTTCCTTTTAGTGAACCTGCAGAAAATGCGGTAGGAAAAGCAAAAGCAGCTGTAGAAAGCCAAAATGGTATTTTTAATGGCGATACCAACTCCGGCAATTTTGAAGTAACGGTATTTGGAAATACAATTAAAGGAAATTATAGTGTTACCGGCCAGATATTGAACCTGGAAATAACTGATAAACCCTTCTTTGTGCCTTGTAGTACTATTGAAAGTTTCTTAGTGAAACAGATATCTTAATACAGAATCTTAAACAGATTCATGCTTTTTAGAAAGTTGTTTGTGAATTTTTTTTACCAGGTCGTTTACTTCAAAAGGCTTGGCTATAAAGTCATCAGCACCAAATTCGTAAATAGCTGTTTCAGCGACACGTGGATAACCTGAGAAAATAATTATGGGTATGTGACGGGTGTAGCTCGAAGATTTTAATCTTTTACAAACTTCAAGTCCGTCAACTCCCGGAAGGAAAACATCCAGCAAAATAATTTGAGGTTCATGAGCTCTTATAGAAACAGAAGCACTCTCCCAGTCAGAATAAACTGAAACATCAAAGCCTCTCTTTTGTAAAAAGGATTTTACAATAGTGAGAAGGTCTTTATCATCATCAATTATTAATAAGCGAGACATAAAATTCTGTATGCAAAAAGCGTGCAGGAAATAAAACCAATTTGAAAGGTGACAGGAAATATTTTATAGCAAAATATTATACTGCCAAAGCCACTATAAAAAGAATCTGATAAAATATTTGTGTGCAGTTTACTGTAATATTTTTGAACCAGATTTACATATTGATTCCCATTTTCATCCAAAACGTCTGATACTACAAAAGGATGTTCCTTAGAAGAAAAAGCGGCTTCAAGTTCCCCAATACACAATTTCACCTCGGGATGATTGATAAAATCTTCTGTGGTAAGATTTTGTTTCGATACGCTACCGGCTGTTCGTTGAAACATAGTGCCTTATTTGGGTTCCTAAAAGTAATAGTTACTACCTGAAATAAGTAAAAAGAATAAAAGGTTTTTAATATTTATTGAAGAGACTAATAAAGTAATTCCGGTGTCATTATAATTTAAATAAAAATCAATAACAAATGGATTCATTATCAGGAGCGAATATAATTTTCGAGATGGTTAATGGTTTGTTGTTGCATAATGATCGTTTCAGTAACCACATCGCTGATGGAAATAATTCCTTTAAGCTCATTATTGTCAAAAACGGGTAGATAGCGAATATTGTTTTTGGTTAAAAGTTCCATACAATATTCAACTGTATCAGAAGATTTGAGGTCCGGGAAATCAACGGCCATTATTTCACTCACTTTGGTATCAGATGAATTTTTACCTTTTAGAATCACTTTGCGTGAATAATCTCTTTCAGTGATGATTCCAAGAAATTTTTCATTCTCTTTTACCACTACAGAACCAATGTTGTTTTCAGCCATCACTTTTAATGCATCCAGTACGGAGGTTTCAGGCGAAACTGAAATGGCACGGTTACCTTTTCTCGAAAGAATGTTATTGATTGTATTCATAATAAAAAGTTGAACAGGTAAAATACGAAAATAAATGTCACCGGCAAAAATCTTTACTATATACTACCTTCCAAAATCTGCATCATTTTTAAATAAAAATTTTTGATGCTTGTTAATTTACCGTAAAATATTTAGCTTTGTAACAGTCCTCCCTTAGTTAACTATTATAAAATAGAATATAGTTTATCCAAATCCTTTCAAAATCCTGCTTCTTTTAATTGTTCATTAAAATAAAAATGTAGGTTATGAAAAAAATGTACTCCGCAGAACTGACCGACACATTAGTAGCCATCGGTATTATCTTAGGTTTTTTTGGATTAATGGCCGCTATTGCGTTATTAACAGGAATGTAAAGCGCTACTGCAGAAGATTCCACAGTTCAATTTTTTTAAAATGGTACAAATTAATTTGTACCATTTTTTTATTTGCTTATTCACTTTGCAAGGACAAAATTTGTAAAATTTTATTTAATGTCAGACTAAAACTGAACCATCAAACGGAGACCGTCAGATGACAGTTTTTGTAATCGTCAGACGGTCCCCGTAAGACGAATTAAAATAATCCTGTAAATCCGCGTTCAAAAAAAACGGATATTTGCATCTCAAAAAAATTTTATAGATGCGAATTGCAATAAACGGAATGGGCCGTATCGGGCGGCTGCTATTCAGAAGGTTACTTGAAAATGAACAATTTGAAATTGTGGCAGTGAACGACATCATGCCCACTGAAAACCTTGCTTATCTTTTAAAATACGATTCCATTTATGGAACGTTTCCATCAGTAATTAAAACAGAACCGGGAGCTTTTTTAGTAAACGGCAAAAAAATAAAAGTATTACAAATTGAAAATCCTGAACAGCTTCCCTGGAAAGATTTGAATATTGATGCCGTACTGGAATGTTCCGGAAGATTTATCAACAAAGCGGAGGCTGAAAAGCATTTACATGCCGGCGCAAAAAAAGTACTGCTCTCTACCACCGGCGCAGAAGATATTCCTTTATTAGTGTACGGTTACAATCAGAATGGATCTATCGCTACCTTAAATCTTCTTTCACCGGGTGGCTGTATGACCAATTGTTCTATTCATGTTCTTTACATTCTCAACTCCATTGGGATCAGGGCAGCGCATATTAATATTCTTCACTCCTATACATCAAGGCAGGAGTTAATAGATGCACCTCACCAACAATTCAGGCGTGGCAGAGCCGCAGCAGAATCTATAATCCCCGTTGACATTGATCTTTATCAATCATTGAATCGTTTGATCCCCGGATTAAAAAATAAAATTTCAACGTCATCTACAAGAGTTCCTGTAGCCAATGGCGCCATGGCCAATTTCTATGTTCAATTAACATCAGAAGTTTCAGCCAAACAGATCAATAATTTGTTTAAAAAATCGGCCCAGGACGAATACAGGGAAATTCTTGAATATACCGAAGAGCCTATTGTTTCACTGGACATAAAAGGGAATACACATTCCTGTATTGTGGATGGAACACAAACTTCTGTAATTGGAAATCAGCTAAGGCTGGTAGCCTGGTTCGATAATGAGTACGGATTCACCAGTCGCATGATTGATTGGCTGAAGTATTGGGTGAAGTAGGTGAATGGTCAATGGTGAATGGTGATTAGTATCACAGCTCATAACTCAAGAAGTAAGCTTTTTACATCGAGTGGTTTGGTAAACATCTCTATCTTTCCATTTGCATTTACAGGCCATTCCGATTTTGGCCTGTCACAATATAGTTCCACTCCATTTTCATCAGGATCGCTTAAGTATAAGGCTTCACTAACACCGTGATCCGCAACGCCCGTCAGCAGATA
>JBDSOE010000130.1:0-34172 GCA_039915005.1 Ginsengibacter sp. | reverse complement strand
TTGCTGAAGTAGAAGAGATGAAAAGAAGTTATTGGCCACATAAAAAATATTGCTCACAAAAATGTCCGCACAAAAAATAAAAAAGGTTGCCAACCTTTGCGTAAATTTTGAAATACACCCAAACTTTCTCCCGCTTATTTTACATTTCTTCTTACTTTCAATCGTTGGTTACCTCTTTAAAAAATTATTTCTTTTGAAAAAAATATTTCTCCTCTTTTTAATTTTTGTTTCGATAAATACATTCAGCCAAAACATCAATGGTGTTTTCAATTCCGCGTTTGCAAAATTTGCAGGCGATCCTGATTTTAAACACGCTACCATAAGTCTATTTGTGGTGAATACTACCACCGGCAAAAATATTACAGAAGTAAATACACAAACAGGCCTGGCACCGGCAAGCTGCCAAAAGATAATTACCGCGGCCACCGCATACGAACTGTTGGGCCACGATTTTTCTTACCAGACAACACTGAGCTATACCGGTAAAATTGATAATGGATTTTTAAATGGCGACATCATCATCAAAGGTAGCGGCGACCCCACTTTAGGAAGTTGGCGGTACCCACAAACCACTGAGAAAAATATTATCTCCACATTCAAAGATGCCCTATCACGTAAAGGCATACACGCAATTACAGGAAACGTATTGGCCGATGAAAGCCTGTGGAATGGGGAAATAACGCCGGACGGATGGATATGGCAGGACATTGGAAACTACTATGGTGCCGGAGCCAGGGCGCTCAACTGGCGGGAGAATCAATATGACCTTTTATTAAAATCGGGAAATAAAATAAAGGCACCTGTGGAAATAGTGGGCACCATTCCCTCATTCGTTGACGGCATCACTTTACAATCTATGGTAACATCAGCAGAAAAAGGCAGTGGCGATAATACTAATATTTATTTTCCCTTCAATAATACATCCGGTTTCGTGAGAGGCACCATACCCGTCAATGAAAATCAATTTAAAATATCAGGTGCCATGGCCCATCCCGCAAAGCAACTGGCCCTAACGCTGGAGGCGGATTTAAAAAAATTATCAATAAAAGAGACAGCCAATCGTTATGCCCCGAATAAAAATATTACCACCTCCCCTACCCTGTTTTTCACCTACACTTCACCACCACTTGATAGTATTTGTTTTTGGTTCCTGAGAAAAAGTGTCAATTTATATGGAGAGGCTTTATTAAAAACAATGGGTTATCAATTTACAAAATCCGGTTCCACAGACAGTGGGGTAAATGTGATAAAAAGTTTCTGGCAAAAAAAAGGAATAGAGCCTTACGCATTGAACATAATGGATGGCAGCGGCCTTTCGCCGGCTAACCGCATCACCACTACCAGCCTGGTACAGGTACTTCTGTATGCAAAAAAACAAAGCTGGTTTCCCTCTTTCTATAACGACTTACCCATCATTAACGGCATCAAAATGAAAAGTGGTTCCATTGGTGGTGTAGTTTCTTACACAGGTTTTATAAAAAATAAAAATGGAGATGAATACACGTTTGCTTTTATCGTTAACAACTATAATGGAAGCGGTGCGGACACAAGAAGAAAAATGTGGAAGTTGCTGGACGTGCTAAAATAGGGATGAGCTATGAATTATGAGTTATGAATTATGAATTGGGTGTAAACCAAAAGGGGGGGTTGAGGATTTTCCTTAAAAATAAAAGGCTAATAACTTCTTGATTTTCCATAGATGAGTTATGAGGTATGAGCCTTAACTCATAACTCATAACTCATATCTGATAACTGATAACTGATACCTCATCATTTTAGCCTTTCATCTTCGGCATTAAAGTTGATTATTAATAACCTATACCCACAGCACATCAAAACTGATACTTCTCAATGAAAGTTATTTCAATTATACGGCCGGGCGATGCAGAGGTGCTTACTTTAAGGCAAAAACCGATACCGGTTCCGGGTGCGCATTAAGTATTTATCAGGATAAAAGCAGCAGGTGTCAATCGTCCTGATGTGATTCAAAGACAAGGAAATTACCCGCCTCCACCGGGAGTTCCTGCTGACATTCCGGGGTTAGAAGTAGCGGGCCTTATTGAAAAATGCGGCAGTTCCGTTGCGCGCTGGAAGGAGGGCGATGCAGTTTGTGCCTTACTGGGTGGCGGAGGCTATGCAGAATATGTAGCAGTGGATGGCAGGCATTGCCTTCCTGTTCCCGATCACTTTAGCTTCGAAGAGGCGTGCTCACTTCCTGAAACTATTTTTACAGTCTGGCATAATGTTTTTCAAAGGGGTGGATTAAAAAAGGGTGAATATTTTTTGGTACATGGCGGAAGCAGTGGAATCGGCATCACGGCCATTCAGTTGGCAAAAGCTTTCGGCGCCAAAGTTTTTACAACTGCAGGTTCCGCGGAAAAATGTAATGCCTGCCAATCGCTGGGGGCAGATATGTGTATTAATTATAAGGAAGTTGATTTTGAAGAAATTTTAAAACCTCACGGAATAGACGTAATATTAGACATGATTGGAGCAGATTACATACCTAAAAATATCCGTCTCCTGAAGCCGGATGGCAGATTACTATTTATAAACGCAATGAAAGGAGGACGGTTTCAAACAGATGCCATAGATATTATGAAACGTCGTTTAACCATAACCGGTAGTACACTCAGAATCCGCGATCCGGATTTTAAGGCATCACTCGCAGCAGACATTGAGGCCAGGGTATGGCCGGTAATAAATAACGGAAAATTTAAACCGGTAGTTTATAAAATATTTAAACTTAAAGAAGCGCCCCTGGCTCACCGGCTGATGGAAAGCAGCCGGCATATTGGTAAGATAGTATTAAAGGTGGATTCGTGAATAGTGATGGAATGATCGGTGATTAGGCATATTTTCCTATTCACGATTGACCCCGCCCGCAAACGTTCGGGCAGGCATTTACTATTCAACATTCACCATTCACAATTAATTTAAAAAAAAATGCCCCCAGCCAAAATACTAATTGTAGATGATTCCAAAGATATTTTAGAAGGAATGAGAATTTTTTTAGAATTGAAAAAGTATGATGTATCCACTCTTAGCGATGCCAGGAAGATTTTTGAGAGGATAGCGGAATTCAATCCTGACGTACTGATATTGGATATTTATTTATCAGGAATAGATGGTAGGGAGCTTTGTAAAAAAATAAAATCATCAAACAAAACCAGTCACCTGAAAATTATACTTTTTTCTGCGGCTACCAATGCACTGGAAAATTTTCAATTGCATGGGGCAGATGCATGCCTTGAAAAGCCCTTTGGGCTTGAAGAAATTTCTCAAAAAATAGAAGCCGTACTCAGGAATTAAAAAAGGTTGCCGACCTTTTCAAAAGTTATAAAATATGAATAAAATAGGCCTGGTATTAAGTGGCGGAGGGATAAGGGGCATTGCTCATCTGGGATTATTAAAGGCATTGGATGAACTGGGAGTAAAGCCATCTGCCATATCAGGAGTAAGCGCGGGTGCCATCATTGGCGCCATGTACGCTTCAGGCAAATCTCCAGATGAGATTCTTGCGATAGGTAAAAGCAACATTAATTTGGGCTTCTCCAATTTATTATGGAGAAAAGGAGGTCTTTTTTCCAGGCAGTCCATTCACAAATTACTGATCGAAAATATTCCTCACAATTCATTCGGCGGTTTGCATATACCCCTGTTTGTAAATGCTACAGATTTTATTCACAATAAAACTGTTTTCTTTTCTGAAGGGGAATTGATCCCATGCCTCGAAGCCTCTGCTTCCGTCCCCATTCTTTTTAGCCCCGCGGAACTCGATGGCAGGAAGCTGGTTGATGGCGGTTTGCTTAATAATTTTCCTATAGAACCGTTAATGGGCATCTGTGATAAAATACTGGGATCGCATGTAAACAGGCTGGAGGAATTCACCGATACCCATACTAAGTTTTCCAGGTTCGCCATCATGGAAAGATGCTATCACATGTCTATTGCCAATTCCGTTTATTCCAAAGCGCACTATTGCGATTTGTTCATTGAACCTCATTTATACGGGTTTGGAATGTTTGATACCCGGCGCGCAGATGAAATTTTTGAAATAGGATACAATACCGCCATGAAAGAGAAAGCCGGAATAATGAAATTGACGCGCTGAATATTTTTTAATTTACAAATCCGCTAATGTTATATTTACCTCCATGCCGGGGTTGTAGTTCAAATAAAAATAACAGAAGATCAAAAACAAAACGATTCAAGGCAGAAAAATAAAAATATCAAATGGTTCATACAATTGAATTTAAAGGTGAAAAAGTTATTGAGATAAAGGAAGGTCAGACGATTTTGCAAGCTTCTTTACAAGCGGGTATTCCGCATTACCATGAATGTGGAGGAAATGCAAAATGCTCTACCTGCCGTATTCTCATTCTAAATGGAGCAGAAGGGCTAACCGCCCCCAATGAAAAAGAACTCCGATTAAAAAACATATTGGGTTTCAATGATAAGATCAGGCTGGCATGTCAGACCAAAGTAACAACGGATACCGTGGTAGCGCGTAGAATAATCCGCGATAAAACGGATGCCTCCATCTATTCTCATCTCTATAGAAAAGATCAGTCGTACCAGGAAGTAGGGGAAGAAAGAGAACTTGCTTTATTTTTTCTTGACATCAGAAATTTTACTCCGTTCATGGAAAAACATCTTCCTTTTGATGTGATCCACATTATAAGACGCCTGTTTCAAATTTTTAAGACAGACATCGAAACTAATAATGGAAAAATTATTGAAACCGCAGGAGACGGGTTATATGCTGCTTTCGGCACGGATTGCCATTTAAAAGATGCTGTTAATTCAGCAGTTAGCGCGGGGCTCCAGGTTTTAAAGGATCTGAAAACTTTTAATGAAACCTATGCTGAAAACTATTTTGACCATCATTTTGAAGTGGGTATAGGATTGCATGCGGGCACCGTTATTGTTGGTAATATAGGGCTTGGCATTAGCAATAATCTTACGGTAATGGGCTTTCCGGTTAATATTGCTTCACGTCTTCAATCGGCCACAAAAGAGGTGAACAATAATTTTTTGATTTCAGAGTATGCTTATTCCTTCCTTTACGATCACATCAGAAATCCTGAGACGGTTACCATTTCTTTAAAGGGAATATCCGGCATCCGAAAAGTATTTCTTTTAGGCGCCCCGTATTTAGGTTGCCAGGCTTAATAAGTTTATTCCAAATCAGAAATATCTTTTGCAGAGTTGGCCACCTTGAGACATTTGGAAATGCATTTCGCAAACTCTTTCTTCATTTTCATTATTTTTATAGCTGTTTCACACTTACATCTTAACTTTACCGCCCTAAAAAAAGTTAGTAGGTTTTCACCTCTTTATTTTTTTAATAATTTAAATAGATTATGGCATCAACGCATGTAAGGCAGTTTCTTGATTTTGAGCAACCCATAAAAGAACTTTATGAACAAATTGAGGAGAATAAAAAACTAGCCGCAAAAAATTCAAACGGTGATTATAATGCTATCATCACCAAACTTGAAGAAAACATTCTTTCTAAAAGAAAAGAAATAACGCATAATCTTACTCCCTGGCAAAAGGTGCAACTGAGTAGGCATCCCGACAGGCCCTACACGCTGGAATACATTTTAAAGATGTTTACCAACTTTGTTGAAATGCATGGCGATAGAAATGTAAAAGATGATAAAGCAATGATTGGTGGCTTTGCGCAGCTTGACGGTGAAACGGTTATGGTAATTGGCCAGCAAAAAGGAACCAATACCAAAATGCGCCAGATGCGGAATTTTGGCATGGCCAATCCCGAGGGCTACAGAAAAGCATTGCGATTTATGCGCCTTGCGGAAAAATTTGATAAACCCATTATCACTCTAATTGATACGCCGGGGGCTTATCCCGGCCTGGAAGCAGAAGAGCGCGGACAGGGAGAGGCCATTGCCCGCAATATTTATGAAATGCTCAGGCTGAAGGTGCCGGTAATTTGTGTGATAATCGGAGAAGGTGCAAGTGGTGGCGCGTTAGGCATCGGCGTGGGAGACAAAGTTTTAATGTTGGAGAATTCGTGGTACACGGTTATTTCACCAGAAAACTGCAGTTCCATTCTCTGGCGCAGCTGGGCGCAAAAAGAAGTGGCCGCAGAGCAATTGAAACTGACATCAGAGGATATGCTTAAATTTGGCCTCGTGGATGGAATCATTCCTGAGCCCCTTGGTGGAGCCCATTGGAATTATGACGAAGCAGCCGCCAATGTAAAGAATTATATTAAACCCATTATAAAAGAATTAAAAAAGATTGACCCTAAAAAAAGAGTTTCCCGGCGCATTGAAAAATTCGGGAAGATGGGATTTTGGGAAGAAAGAGAAGATTAGGAATCAGTATAGAGGTTTGAGAGGCGCCATTCACCATTAACCACCACCACCATTCACTACTAAACAAATCAACCATTTAAAATCGTGTCTTTAAGAAATCAACTAAGAGGAACCGGAGTTGCCATTGTTACTCCATTTAAAAAAAATAGCGAAGTAGATTATAATGCTCTTGAAAAACTGATTAACCACACTATCAGTAATGGAGTGGAATACATCGTTTCATTGGGCACCACCGGGGAAACCCCCACTCTTTCAAAAAAGGAAAAACAAGAAATTGTAAATTTCACCATAGAAAAAATAAATGGCCGTACCCCTGTGGTAATAGGCATTGGCGGCAATAATACCAGGGAAGTGATTGAACACCTTTCCGATTTCCCTTTGGAAAAAGCAAGTGCTATATTAAGTAACAGCCCTTATTACAACAAGCCCTCACAGGAAGGGATTTTTCAACATTACAAAGCGCTTTCAGAAGCCTCGCCTAAACCGGTGATCTTATATAATGTGCCGGGAAGAACCGGGAGTAACATTTCTGCAGAAACTACCCTAAGACTCGCCAATGAATGCAAAAACGTAGGGGGCATCAAAGAAGCCAGCGGCAATGTGGTACAGGCCATGCACATTTTAAAAAACAAGCCCGATGATTTTTTAGTGGTAAGCGGCGATGATCATATTGCCCTTCCACTGATCGCTTGTGGAGCAGATGGCGTGATAAGCGTGGCAGCCAATTGCTTTCCTAAAGATTTTTCTGACATGGTGAGATGTTCTTTAAAAAATGATTTTGACGCAGCTCAAAAACTGAACTATAAATTACTTGAAGGCTACGACCTGTTATTTGTGGAAAATAATCCGGCGGGCGTAAAAGCATTTTTATCCGAAATGAAACTAATTGAAAATGAATTGCGTCTTCCTCTTGTTCCATTAAGCCTGGTATTTCATCAAAAGGTAAAAGAGTTTATTGCCAAAATTTTTTAATTGATGAATGATGGGCCTCATCCAACAAACCTTTCGCCCATCTTTCTCACACTAAATAACAAACGCCTTCCTCAGCAATTTCGGTATTTTCAAAAACCTCACATGCCTCTTCCCTGAACTTTTCCAAAGAATCGTACATGGAGGAAAAATGGCCGATGATGAGTTTTTTGGCGCAGGCTTTTTTCGCAATAGCAGCGGCTTGTTTTGATGTGGAATGAAAACGGCTGATGGCTTTCTTCTCCAGTTCATCAAGGTAAGTAGCTTCATGATACAACATATCAACTCCCGTTATTTTTTCGCAGATAACTTCAAAATACGAAGTGTCGGCACAATAGGCATACGACCTAGGCGGCGTGGCTGCGGTGGTCAGCGTTTCGTTTTTTATAATCTCATTTTGGGCATTGATATAATCTTCTCCACGATGCAAATTTTCATAAAATGTTGAAGGGACTTTTTGCTTTTTAGCTTCTTTTATAATTATTTTTCGAAGATTTTTTTTCTCCTTGAAAATAAAACCCCAGCATTCAATCCGGTGATTTACTTTAAAACATTCTACCCGCACCTTCTTGTCTTCCATAATAATTCCTTCCTCTTCAAGATCATGAAAATACAGTTAATACGGAAGATGCGAAGAAGCTGCATCCAATTGCACCTGAATAATTTCCCTTAATTTTTTCGGTGAATAAATATGAAGATCATTCACACGATTATTTAAGGCAAAACTGGTAAGTAAACCAATAAGGCCGAAGTAATGATCGCCATGCAAATGGGAGATAAAAATGTGATTGATCTTATTGCGCCTGATCTTATAAAGATTCATCTGCATCTGCGTGCCTTCACCACAATCAATCAGGAAAGTATGTTCATCAGTTTGCAATACCTGCGAAGTCGGATGCCTGTCATGAGAAGGCACTGCGGAATTATTTCCTAAAATGGTTATGGCAATCACTATGTTTTTCAGTTTATCATATGATGATTTCCTTAAAAGATCATCAATTGTTTTTATAAGATTCTTATCGTTTCAAAATCAAAGGTTGGTTACTATATTTCCCTTAAGCCATCCAATCATGCTCCATCAATCCAACATCAATTTAGCCATTATAAATATTCTCTTTCAATTTCTTCCATCTGCACTATATCCCAGGCTTCGCTTTCAGTGCGGGTTACATTCATTACTTCCAATAATTCTATTGATTCCAAATAGCTTTCCACCTCGGGCTGTAGCTTACAAAATACCAAAGAATGACTGTTATCATAAAAGGATTGCTGAATAGTTACAAGCGCTCCGGCAATGTTTTCGTCAATCCGTTTTACTTTTTCCAAATTAATCACCAGGTTTTTTACGGGTTCAGAAAGATAAGAGGATAATTTCTTTTCTAACTCTACTGTCATATTAGCAGCCAATTCCGGCTCTTCTACCGTAATGACGTGCATTTTCTCTTTGGTATCAATTTTGAAATTCATGTTTGTCAATTGTTATTGATTGCGAAGGGTAACAGAATCAAAGATATTAAAAAGAAGAGGCCTTTGAATAAACGGATTTAGAACATTTTTTATTTTTTTGTTTAGATTTACAAATTCCCAAATAAAAAGAGAGATAACTCCTTAAATATTTGATTATTTAAAATTCATTTCTTTCTCAAACACTTTCTTACTTTTTTAACCTTTAATTAATAGACTTCTCAACACCTTGTGCACTCTTTAATACGTTGGTTAATAGAATTTATTGATTATTATTGTACAGCATTTAAATTGTTTATAAATGGACAACAATTTCTCAACACAAGTAAAAGAGATCATTTCGTATAGCCGCGAAGAAGCATTAAGACTGGGAAATGATTTTATTGGAACCGAGCACCTTGTACTCGGCCTTATCAGGGATGGAGAAAACACCGCGATGAAGATATTAAAGTCTCTCAATGTGGATCTTTATGAACTGCGTAAAGAAATAGAACTGGCCGTAAAAGATAAAACGGGGAAAAACATCTCCAATATCAATTCGCTGCCCCTTACCAAACAGGCCGAAAAAGTAATAAGAATTACTGTTTTGGAAGCCAAGACCAATAAAAGTCCTATGGTAGAAAGTGAGCACCTAATGTTATCTATTTTAAAAAATAAAGAAAACATTGCTACCCAAATCTTAAACCAGTTTGACGTGGATTATGACATGTTCAAAAGTGAACTGGGCTATGTAAAAACAGATCCCAAAGCAGATTTTCAGGATGAGGAAAGTGAAGAATTTGACGATGACAAAAAATCTTTCTCTCAGCAACGACCCGCAAAAGGAGCCACCACACAGGCAAAATCAAAAACGCCGGTACTGGATAATTTTGGCAGAGACATTACCCGGCTTGCCGAAATAGGAACGCTTGATCCCATCGTAGGGCGCGAAACAGAAATTGAAAGAGTATCACAAATTCTCAGCCGCCGTAAAAAGAACAATCCAATATTAATTGGCGAACCCGGCGTTGGTAAAACTGCCATTGTGGAAGGCCTTGCCCTGAGAATTATCCAGAGAAAAGTAAGCCGTGTATTATTCGATAAAAGAGTGGTCTCTCTTGATCTGGCAGCTTTGGTGGCAGGCACAAAATACAGGGGCCAGTTTGAAGAAAGAATGAAAGCCATCATGAACGAGTTGGAAAAGAACCGCGACGTGATTTTTTTTATTGATGAAATACATACCATTGTAGGCGCAGGCGGAGCCAGCGGCTCCTTAGATGCTTCTAACATATTTAAACCCGCACTGGCACGTGGCGAGCTTCAATGTATAGGTGCTTCCACGCTTGATGAATACAGGATGTATATTGAAAAAGATGGCGGCCTGGATCGCCGTTTTCAAAAGGTGATGGTGGAACAGCCGAGTGTAGATGAAACTATTGAAATACTTAAAAACATAAAAAGTAAATACGAGGATTATCACAACGTAATTTATGATGATGAGGCCATTGATGCATGTGTAAAGCTGAGCGACAGATATATGACCGACCGTTTATTACCTGATAAAGCTATTGATGTACTGGACGAAGTAGGCGCGCGTGTTCATCTGAAAAACATCAATGTTCCCGAAGAAGTAATTGAGCTTGAAAAAAAGATAGATGAAATAAAACACGAGAAAAATAAAGTGGTAAAAAGTCAACGCTTTGAAGAAGCTGCCTCACTTCGTGATACTGAAAAAAGATTGCAGGAAGATCTGGAAAAAGCGAAGACAGATTGGGAAGAAGAAAGTAAAAATAAGAGGTATCCTATTAACGAAGAAGCCATTGCGGAAGTGGTAAGTATGATGACAGGAATACCTGTAAAAAGAATGGTACAGGCTGAAACCGTTAAGCTCCGGAGAATGGCTGAAGACCTTACTGGAGCTGTGGTTGGCCAGGATGAAGCCATTCAGAAAGTAGTAAAAGCTATTCAGAGAAACCGTGTAGGATTAAAAGATCCAAAAAAACCAATAGGAACCTTTATTTTCCTTGGCCCTACCGGTGTAGGAAAAACAGAATTGGCCAGGTCTTTGGCAAGATACATGTTCGATAGCGATGACGCCCTTATCCGCATTGACATGAGTGAGTACATGGAAAAGTTTACTGTTTCAAGATTGATTGGCGCTCCTCCGGGATACGTTGGCTATGAAGAAGGCGGGCAACTAACGGAGAAGGTTAGACGCAAACCTTATTCCGTAATTCTCCTGGATGAAATTGAAAAAGCCCATCCTGATATCTATAACATTTTGCTGCAGGTTTTAGATGATGGTTTACTTACTGATGGCCTTGGCAGAAAAATAGATTTTAAAAATACGCTGATTATCATGACCTCCAATATCGGCGCAAGGCAGTTAAAGGATTTCGGTGATGGAGTAGGCTTTACCACCGCTTCCAGAATACAAAATGCAGAAGAAAATAATAAAGCGGTTATTGAAAAAGCATTGAAGCGCACCTTTAGCCCTGAGTTTTTAAACAGGGTTGATGATGTAGTGATCTTTAACCATCTTACTGAAGAAGATATTTTCTCTATCATAGATATTCTGATGAAAGGGGTTACTAAAAGACTGGACAACCTGGGGCTTACGCTTGAACTGTCGGAAGAAGCGAAGAAGTTTATTTCAGAAAAAGGATTTGATGCACAGTTTGGCGCACGTCCATTGCACAGGGCCATTCAGAAATACCTTGAAGATCCTTTAGCAGAAGAGATTCTGAATATGAATGTGAAGAATGGCGACGTCCTGATGGCTTCACTAGATAAAGAGAATTCAAAAATAATCTTTGAAGTGAAAGGAGGAGTAAAAAAAGAAAAACCTTCAGAGGTGTAATAATAACTTTTAATGAAAAAAATGCCGGCGAAGTTGCCGGCATTTTTTTTGTCCATAAGGCAAGTTATGTATATCAGGTGAATAGAAAAAATAAGGAACCAATACTTTTTTTGAACAATTATAAAATTCAAGTATCCAACATGTTTACCTTCGCTGTAAGAGGCAAATCCTTTTATCCATGCCATTGCAAGATTCAGCATTATGAGTAACGACACTACTCCTCAGATTTTTCAAACCGATAAACCTACCCGGTGGAAAAGGGTTAAGTGGACCGGTCGCGTGATCCTTATGATCAGCATATTTTTTATTGTAGTGCTGGGCATCGCTCTGTATAGTGGCTCATTGCCCAATATTTCAAATATGGAGGCCAAAGCAAGAGAATATGAAACTACGCTGGATCCTTCCAATCCACTGATTTTAAAAAATAATCAGAATAAAAAATATAAAGGGTTCAAAGATTTTTTATTTAAAAAATTAAAGGCCGATTCAATCAGGAAACATGTTGCCTCCAAAGCCAATTCGCTTCCTTTGATAAGAGCTGTATTTTATACTCCATGGGGTACCAAAACCTCTTTGCCTGATCTGGTAAAAAGTGTCAACAATATCAACACTATCTTCCCTGAATGGTTTTTTATAGATACCCTAACGCATCGTCTCCAAACAAGAATTGACAGTGCCGGCCTGGTGCTGATGCAGCAAAAGAAGCTTCGCATTATGCCAATACTCAACAATTTTAATTCTTCAAAAGGCAACTTTGATGGCAAGCTATTACACTATCTGTTGAAGGATACGATAGCAGGAAACAATTTCATTCAACAAATAATAGATACCCTTTCTCATTATCGCCTAAGTGGTATTAACATTGACTTTGAAGAGATCATCGAAAAAACCAATGAGCCGCTTACCGCGTTTCAAAAAAGATTATACGAAAAACTGCATGCAATAAATATGCTGGTGAGTATGGATGTTACGCCAAAGAATAACGACTATGATTATTCGAAACTTTCTAAATACAATGACTTCATCATCCTGATGGCTTATGACGAATTCAATAATGCTACTGGGCCGGGGCCAATAAGTTCACAGAAATGGATAGAAGATGCCGTATCATGGGCATCGGATAAAATTGACCCTTCCAAAATAATAGTGGGGGTGGCCGGATATGGATATAGCTGGTCTGATGGCGTTATAGATCCATTACCCTTAACCTACAACGATGCAATCAATAAAGCCAAAACGGTTAATGCCCGTATCATTTATGATAATGATACTTACAATCTTCATTATAGTTATAATACCGTAAGTTCCAGTGATACTACCGATGTAGTCCATCATGAAGTCTGGTTTACGGATGCTGCCACTACTTTTAATGTTTTAAGATTCTGTGACGAATTTCCTACTGCCGGTACGGTGCTTTGGCGAATAGGAAGTGAGGACCAACGGATATGGAAGTTTTACGGCCGGAGCCTGAGTAATGCGTCATTGCAGCAAAATCCTTTTAATTTTAATTCTCTCAAAACTATTCCGATCGTTCAGAATAATGTTGGGTTTCAGGGGGAAGGTGAAGTACTTGATATTCTTTATTCACCACAACCCGGAAAAATTAATTTTGAAATTGACAATACAGAACAATTAATAGCTGAGGAAAAATATTTTCAGCTTCCTTCAGGATATGTGATCAGGAAATTCGCAGAAGATACCACAGTAGGGAAAGGCCACAAGTTGATTCTAACTTTCGATGATGGCCCTAATACAGAATGGACGCCAAAAATTCTTGACATACTGGAGCGCGAAAAAGTGCCTGCGGCTTTTTTTGTAATTGGTCTCAATGCTGAGCAAAACATTCCTCTTTTGAAAAGGGAATATAAGAATGGTTTCGAAATAGGCAACCATACATTTACACATCACAATATTGCCGAAATGAGTCCCTCCCGGGCTGCGCTCGAAATGAAACTCACGCGGCTGCTGATAGAAAGTGTAACCGGGCATTCTACTATCTTATTCAGGGCGCCGTATAATGCTGACTCCGAACCACAGACTTACGATGAACTTGCCCCCATTCAAAGAAGCAGGGAAGAGAATTATTTGACCATAAATGAAAGCATTGATCCAAACGACTGGGCTCCGGGAGTTACCCCAGACAGCATTGTGCAAAGAGTAATTAGGCAGGTGGAATCCACCAACGCAAGTATTATCCTCCTGCACGATGCCGGTGGCGAAACCCGCCAGGCCACAGTAGATGCGCTTCCACAAATCATTCATTATTTTAGGAAAAAAGGTTACGTTTTCTCTTCTGTTTCTGATCTTATGGGTAAGACCAGAGAGGAGGTGATGCCGCAAGTTGCCACTTCACACGATAGATGGACCAGAAAATTTAATTTCTTCTTTGCTGAATCCATCTTTTGGAGTGGGCAACTTTTATTTACTTTATTTATCATCGGTATCCTGTTATCAGTAGGCCGCATGATAGGGATGGCCGTGTTGGCAAGTATTCAAAAACGTAAAGAAGAAGAACCCGCTTCGAATGTGTTCCCTGCTTTTCTTCTTAAAGGCACCGGCGAATATCCTTTGATCAGCATTATCGTTCCGGCATACAATGAGGAAGTCAATTCCATCCGAACTATAAATAGCTTGCTGGCACAGGACTATCCTGAAATTGAAATTATTTTTGTGGACGATGGCAGTAGAGACATGACTTATTTAAAAGTGAAGGAAGCGTTTGAAAACAATCCCAAAATCCATGTTTTTACAAAAATAAACGGAGGTAAAGCGTCCGCACTTAATTTCGGGATTGAAAAATCTATTGCGGATTTTGTAGTTTGTATAGATGCCGATACACAATTAAAAACAGATGCGGTAACCCTGCTGATGAAAAAATTTAATGAAGAAAATGTGGCCGCAGTGGCAGGAAACGTGAAAGTAGGTAATGAAGTAAACATGATTACGAGATGGCAAAGCATTGAGTATATTACTTCTCAAAATTTTGACCGACGGGCATTCGACCTTTTGAATTGCATTACCGTGATACCCGGTGCCATTGGGGCATTCAAAAAAGATGCCATACTGATTTCCGGCGGATTTACTACCGATACGCTGGCTGAAGATTGCGACCTCACTATGCGTCTTCTCCGAAATGGGTTCATCATCAGAAATTGTACAACAGCTCTTTCCTATACGGAGGCTCCTGAAACATTCAAACAATTTATGAAACAAAGATTCAGGTGGAGTTTTGGAATCATGCAATGCTTTTGGAAACATCGCGATACTATTTTTAATAAAAAATATAAAAATTTTGGAATGGTGGCTATGCCTAACCTTCTCATCTTCCAAATTCTGTTGCCCATATTGGCACCATTGGCAGATATTATCCTGGTTCTTAGTTTATTGGCGGCATCCCTAGGAATAGTTGTATCGAGCTTACCTCACATTATTCTTTATTATTTCATTTTTACGTTGGTTGATATGGCCGGAGCCGCTCTTGCATTTGCTTACGAAAAGGAAAACCATTTAAAGCTTATCTGGATGCTTCCTCAACGGTTAATTTACCGGCAAATGATGTATTATATCCTGATCAAATCAATCAATAAAGCGATAAAAGGCGAACTGCAGGGCTGGGGCGCTTTAAAGAGAACCGGAAGTGTAAAAGACGTTGCTGTTAATGCAGAATGATGTCATTAAATTAAGGATAGAAGTTCTCATGTGCTCTTAATTAATTCGTGTAATTCATGCCTAAAATTCGTGTTGTATAGAAACTATATTCAAATCTCAATTAATCACCGTCAAAGAATAAGGCGGCAAAGAAATATTTGACGATCCATTTATTTTCTTCCCTACCGGAGGAAGACTTATTAAAGGATGGCTATTTATTCCGTTGTTAACCCAATGGTATTGCTCTTTTGAATATTGAATTAAATGTTCCGGATGCCATGCAATTATTTTTTTTGACAAAGTATTTTCTACATCAATATTCACATTCCATGTTTTGTCAGGGTCTTTGTTAATAAGCATTACAGACCATTTACCTTTAGGGCCGCGAAGAGCATAAGAAACTACAAGAGGTTGCTTTTTGGAGTTTTTAATAGATCCTGTAAAAGGAAACATTTCTAAAAGTGAATCAGCAGGCTGTGCCCAATAATGGGTAAGCATTTGCATACAATAAAACGCCGCTGTCTTAAACGCTATTTTCCCGTCTAAGCCTAAACCAAATAACATATTATTTCCGTATCCACAATTCACCTGCTGAAGAAAGGCTGGCTCATAACCGTAAAGAAAATTTTTGCTCCCACCCAATTCTAAAAACTGGCCGAGAATATCAGCATACATCAATGCGCCTTCCATTTCAACTTCTGTTTTGCCTTCAGAAGCAGAATAGCCGTATTCAGTGAGATACAATGGCGTGTTCTGGGGTAAAATATTATTCTTAAAATTTTTCAATGCAATGGAAAGCATCCCCGGCGCCGATGCTAATTGAGGCGCTGATGGCGCACATAAATCATCGAACGGATACCATTCAAAAGAAAAAAAATTAAACAGGTTAATACTATTGTGCCTTTTCAAATAATTCAAAAAAAGGCTGGTCCATTTTGATTCAGTAAAAGTAGTATTATCGTCCTTTGTAAATGAGAGAGAAGCAAAGCCGGGACCGCCCATTCGAATATTGGGCTGAATGTTTTTTATCTGTTTTCCCCATTGATAATATAACGAAGCATAATCCACCGGCGAAACCAACTGGCCTTCCGGTTCTTCTCCCATTTCAATTTCCTCAACCGGATAATGTTTTGCTCTAACGTACTTAACCAATGCGAGTACATTTTCAGGAGTATCATATAAAAGTGCTGCGGGCATTAAAGCGGGTTGTTCTGCAGCAAGCCCACTTGCAAAAAAACGATCTATCCCAACCTGCTCCGCCGTCAAATCAAGATCCTGAGCCCGGTGCCATGGATCTGTAGAGGACACATAAATGGTACTCTGCCTGTGGTCCGGCGAATGATGCATCCAATCATGAAATTTTCCTTTCTCATCCATCAAGCCTATTTGCATCTCTTTTATCGCAAACCCTAAGCTGTCTCTTATATCACCAGATTCATCGGTTGTTGTATAAGAACTCTCCGTAAATAAAATCCGGAGAAAGCGAATTTGATGAGACTTCTCTGAAATCCTTATTATTTTATTTTCTCCTTTCGGATTCTCAAAAAAATTATTTGGAAAAGATTGCCAAATATCCGTTTGATAAGGATCAAAATAATCGGGGTCGGCATATTGCGCATAATCTATTTTATAAGACAACGGATAAGGATTCCCCCACTTTATGCAGATAGCATTTACAGTTTTTAATTTACCAAGATCTACTATTACCCATTGTGGATGAAGAGCATTAGATTCCCTGGTATAATATTTATCAAGATAAGGATTGCTCTTCCAAAAAGAGGAAGTATCGCCATCTGAAATTTTAGAGTATCCATTATCGTTAGCCTGGTCGCGGGTGTTTCCTCTTCTCGGCAAACGGTATCCATGAGACATTTCTATTGGCTTTGTACTCACACTGTCCGATATCCAATATCCCTGGTTTTTAGCACTATTGCTCCATACGCCTTTAGGATTCCAATGCCAGGTTTCGTCCCCTAATTCAGTTCTTAATCTGTAGCTTACCGGTTTAAGCCCCACCAATTTCATCGCTTCAATATTTACCGGGGTTAGCATTTCATTAATATCTCCTTTAAAGTGACCATCAACTGCACCTCCTATATTTTGGGAAGGAATAAAAGTATTAGCAGACTGATTGGGCGTGTACAGAATATGTATAGTTCCTTTGTATATTTTCTGTGCAGATGAATGTAAAAAAAAACAAAAAGCAAAAAAACAAAAGGCGATTATTTTCATAAGTTATTCCAATATTAATGCTGCTCTGCTTTTCGTACTTTTATAAAAAAAATTTCGGAGGAAAGTATTAATAGAGCTCATTTAGAAAATCATATAACACGAAAATAGTAAAAGCGTTATAATAACCGGAAATCAGTTTACTCCTTTCCTGTTCTGCAAAAAAGGGGATTCGAGGATTAAACATCACGCAACTCAACGCCAATCCTCTATTATCCTCCAATGATCATAAATAATCCTATGCAAAAAAATAAAATAGAGATCATAAATACATTGAAAGAATCACTGTTTTTTTGTACTCTCTGATTTTTTCGTCAAATTTGTATCCATGCCTAAAATAATAATTACGATAGACGGATATTCATCGTGCGGAAAAAGCACATTGGCAAAACAACTTGCCAAAAGATTAGGCTATGTCTATGCTGATAGTGGTGCTATGTATCGGGCTATAACACTTTATTTTTTAAGGAACAATATTGATCCTCACAATGAAAAAGAAATTCGTGATGCCCTAAAAAACATTTCCATCGAATTTCATCTGAACGAAAGTTCTCAACAATCCGAAATTTATTTAAACGGTGAAAATGTAGAATACATTATTCGCGACCTGGTGGTTGCAGAAAAGGTTTCTGATGTAGCTGCGTTAAAAGAGGTTCGATCTTTTGCGGTAGCCGCCCAGCAAAACATGGGTAAGAACAAAGGAATCGTGATGGATGGCCGCGATATTGGAACTACCGTTTTCCCTGATGCTGAAGTAAAAATATTTATGATAGCCGATGAGGCAGTAAGAGTAGAGAGAAGGTTTACCGAAATGTTTGCCAAGAATCCAAACATTTCTCTGGATGAAGTAAAAGCCAACATCGCCATGCGCGACTACATAGATTCCAACCGGGAAGTAAGCCCACTGCGCAAAGCTGTTGATGCCATTGAAATTGACAATACCAACCTCACTGAAAAAGAGCAATTGTCTTTAGCTTTTAAACTGGTAAGATCACAAGGACAACCTGCCTGAATGAGTTGAAAGAACCAGGTATCAGATAATATTTTCAACAAAACTTTTACAAGTAAGTCTGCAGAGTTTATGACTTATTATCGAAAAAAAGTAAGTAGATAATTACGCTGAAAGGTGTAGCGATACCGGCTATGGTCCATTTATATGCGGCATTAAACAATCTAAACTTTCTTAATGCAATCTGGGCTACCACTACAATTTGCCTTGCCCGGTCCAACTGGAATTTTGTTAAGGGTTCATTACTTCCATACTCAGATTGAAGTTGATTGAGATACTCGTCAGGAGAATATTTTGCTGCGGTTCCAAAAAATAAAAGATTCTGATTTTTATGATCAGGGACTCCTGTTTCCTCTCGCCTCAACTGAGCGCTAATGGCAGAGAGACCCAGGAAAATAGAGATCAGCGAACAGATCAAAACAAAGAATACATAACAATGCAAATAGACACTCAATTCTGCTTTCAAAAGATTAATTGCTGTTAACGAAACAACTACGTTGAAAGCAATAATTCCTACATTTTTTCTTTCCGCCAGTTTCTGCATGTCAAGACAGTGCTGATATACATCATTTAATATTTCTCTCATAGCTTTTATTATTTTTATTTATCAGCCTAAGTAAAAAATTTTACGCAGCAAGAAAACAAACACACTCAATGAATAAACTATTTCAAATGTAAAATAAAAACATCAATATGTTTCAGAGGGTGCATTTTAAATTCGCAAAGGTTGACAACCTTCGTACGTACGCCGGATTATAAAAATTATAAAAACAGAAGCAACCTGTTTAATTAAAAAGGCGTTTTCAATAGTATCCGCGTTCATTTTTAATGATGGATAAATTGCTTTTTTATTAAATCATATTCGCTGATGATAACTATCATATTTCTTCCCAAATATTTTCTCAACATCCAGCATTACCTTTGCAGGAATTAATTTATCGTTTCGCTGTTGAAAGTTTTCTCCACCATATTTTTATCTATCACGATCTTTCTTCAAACTTTTAGTAGTTGTATCATACAGGCCGACTTTTTTATTAACCGTTCTTACATTTCCAAAAACCTATGCGTAAACCGCGATAAGCCCATGATGAATTGTAATGGCAAATGCTACCTGGAAAAAAAAATAAAAGAACAGGAAAAAGATCAGCAGACTCCTGCTGCTAAAAATATTAAATTCGAAATCCAGCCCTTTTTTGTTCCAAAACCTTTTGAATTTGAGGTTAAAAGTTCCCTGCTAAAAACAAATTTTTTCGTTGAAGATGATCTCACCATCGTCTCCTCTCCGCGCATCATATTTCATCCGCCACTATAATAATCGTTTTTACAATTATTATCGTTTTATCCTTTACAGGATGAAGTATTTTTCATTTCAATTTTACAAACATGAGTAAGCATATATGCTTAACTGTGCTGCTATTGCTGGCATTCACGATCACTTTTGCCCAAAACGAAACAAAAGGAAAAGTGATAGACGTGGCTACCAGGCAAGCTTTACAAGGAGTTACCATTACCGATTTACAAACCCGGGTTACAACTATTACGGATCAAAACGGAAATTTTTCTTTACAAAAAAAAGGAGACAGCTTGCAATTTTCTTCTGTGGGCTACCAGAAATTAATAAGAACGGCAACCACGCCGGAGATGATTATTTATCTAACACCTTCGTTCAGCGATCTGAATGAAGTGATAGTTTCCGGAAACAGGGAAATGCAAAAAAGAACGGAAGTTCCTGTAGCCATAAATGTAATTTCCAAAACGCAAATAAATGAGGCAAAGGCTACCCGGCTCGACTTACTTATCAATAAAGTGCCGGGTGTGTTCATGGTTGACCTGGGCAATGAACAACACAGCATGTCTGTGCGCCAGCCACTGGGTTATAACAGTTTATTTCTTTACCTCGAAGATGGTATTCCAATAAGAGCTCTTGGCGATTTTAATCACAACGCATTGATAGAAATCAATCAATCTTCTCTTCAAAGAATTGAAGTGATCAAAGGGCCAGCCTCTTCTTTATATGGAAGCGAGGCGGTAGGCGGTGCCATTAATTTTATCACCCAATCTCCCTCTCCTTATTTGTCCGGTAAAATACAGGCAGAGACCGGAAGCAGAGGTTATAAACGTACCGATTTCAATATCAGCAACACCCATAAAAAACTGGGTATTTACTTAGGCGGTTATTATGCAGACCAGAGTCAGGAGATAAGTGAACACAATGATTTTAATAAAATTGCCCTTACGTTGCGTGGTGATTATGCTTTTAATGAAAAAACAAAATTGGTAACGGTTGCGGATGTGATCCGTTATAAAACAGATCAGAAAGGCGGCCTCGACAGCGCTCATTTTTATAATAAAGATTATAGCAGCTTCTACCGTTTCACTTACAGAAAAGTGGATGCATTTCGTTTAAGGAGTACCCTTTCCAAAAAGTGGAATGAAAATAACAAAACCGGTTTTACCCTTTTTTACAGGAATACTTCCATTGGCCAAAACCCATTTTATTCCATCGCGGATATTGCAGGGAACCCGCTAAAAGCAACCAGCCAAATTAATAAAGATGCTTTTAAAAGCTATGGAACGGTTTTACAACATTCAAAAAAATTCAACTCCTTAAATACCAAATGGATCACGGGTATCAGCGCGGATTACAGCCCCGCCACCTACCTTGCTGATTTTATTACCGTGGATAAAAATGCAGATGGTGTGTATGCCCAATATCAATCAGGCGATAGCGTATTAACCGATTATAAAGTTGATCTGTTGAATTCAGCGGTTTACACCCAAATAGAATACAGCCCGGTTCGTCAATTAAGAATAGTTGCCGCCGCACGTTACGATCGCCTGGATTACAAATTTGATAATCATCTGCAACCTGGCGCCTACACCGGTTCGCCTGATGCTACCAATCATTTCGATCAGTTCACCCCCAAACTCGGACTCACTTATAATTTCGGAGAGAACCGGGGAATATATATGAATTACAGTGTAGGATTTGCGCCACCAAATATCAACGATCTGTACAGAGGCGTGCAGGTGCCTACCTTACAACCTTCCACCTATAAGAATTATGAAATAGGCGGCTGGTTTGCATTTGCGGGCAACAAGGGTTATGGGGAAGCCTCCTTATACCAGCTTGATGGTAAAAATGAAATTGTAAGTGTACGCCTCATAGATGGTAGTTATGAAAATCAAAATGCCGGCGTTACCAGCCACAAAGGAATAGAATGGAATCTGAAATATGCCCCTGAGGAGGAAATAAATTTTCGTGTAGGCGGCACCGTTGCCCAACATAAATATGTGGACTATGTGCAGCAGGGGAAAAGTTTTTCAGGAAATGAAATGGCGCAATCGCCCTCTTATATTATCAACGGAGAAGTAACCTATAAACCTCATTATTTAAAAGGGTTCCGAGTGGCCCTTGAAGGCCAAAGCCTCGGCTCTTATTTTACAGATCCACAGAATACTGCCACCTACAAAGGGTTTGCAATGATGAATGCAAGAATGGGCTATACCTTCAAAAACTTTGAAACGTGGATAAACTGTATCAACCTCACGAATAATAATTATGCGGTAACAGTTGAGAAAAGCGCGTATGGTACTTCATACAGGCCCGGGCAATTAAGGGCAATTAATGTGGGATTGGCGTATCGTTTTGGAGGTCAGTGAGCTATCAGCAATTAGCAATGAGCAATCCGCAATGAGCCTTGATCAATGAGCTATCAGCAATGAGCAATGAGCAATCAACCTTGAGTAATTAAACAATTTGGAATCATAAGGTTCAGGAGTGATTCCAACAATATAACAATCAAACAATACAACAATCTTACAATTCAACAATCTAAAATACATCATGAAAAAAACAATCTTTTTTATACTGGTCAGTCTCTCATTTATTTTTCAATCCTGTTCCGATACAGGCAACAACCCAATCGTAGCATCCAATGAAACACAGGTTGATACCTTACAAGGCTCCTGCCCTTTTCTTACCAAAGACTCCAAAGGGAATATTGTTTTAAGCTGGATCAAAAAGACAGATTCCATCCAATCTGTTTTCAATTATGCTATATCAAAAGATGGCGGAAAAACTTTTGAAAATACCATTGAGATTCCGGGAAGTGAAAATGTACATCCCCACGGAGAAAATATGCCTAAAATAATTTTTAAACCATCGGGTGAAATCATTGCGGCATGGCCTTGTGCCAACCCAAATCCGAAAAATGATTATTCAGATATCGTGTATTATGCACAATCATTTGATAACTGAGCCTCATGGAGTAAGATCACCAAATTAGTTACCGACACTGCCGGTTATGATCAGCGCTATTTCGATATGGAATTATTGCCAAATTGTGAAGCAGCAATAGTTTGGCTTGATAACCGAAAAAAAACAACCAAAGAAGGGTCGGCATTATTTTATGCCACCACCAATGGAAAATCAGGTTTTATAAATGAGCGGTTGATAGCGGAACCTTGTTGCGAGTGTTGCCGCACCGATCTATTTATTGACAGCAAAAAGAATATCCATGTGGTGTATCGCGCCATTATCAACGACAGCATTCGTGATATGGTACATACGATTTCAACAGACAATGGAAAAAGTTTTTCTACTCCCGGAAGAATCAGTAAAGACAATTGGGTGATAAACGGATGCCCGCACACCGGCCCCGCCATTGCAGAAAATAAAGACGGGATACAAATGGCGTGGTTCACGGGGGGAAATGGCGCAGGAGTTTATTATTGTAATTCGGAAGACAATGGAAAAACCTTTTCTAATCGGGAAATGGTAAGCGGGAGTATGGCAAAACATTGCCAGATCATCAGCTTAGAAAAGGATATTGCCATTGTGTGGAATGAAAGCTTCATGCATCAAAATACTTCTTCTTCAAGAATAGGAATAGAACTAAGAAGTGAAAATGGTGAAAAACCAACTAAGCAATTTATCACCTCAGAAACAGGCTCCGCCACTTTCCCGGTGATAAAATCTATTGATTCAAAATCCGTATTGGTCGCTTATACAGAAACCACACACGACAGGGATTATGTGAAGTATAAAGTAGTGAGATTATAATATTTAAGGGTAAAGTTGGGGGGGGTAGCTGTCGGCACCGCAGGTCAGACAGCGGTTGAGTAAAGGGCTTTTCATACTGGCCGGTGCCGACCTTCGGTCTTACCTGATTTCATGGTTGTGCCCTTACCCCATCAATCAGCGACCAACTGAATACAGGTTTTTGTAAAAACGATTTTATGTTGCTTGTATAAATTTCCGGTAGTCATTTTAAAAGTCTTTTTGCTCATGGCGAAAAACGAATAAATTTCTTCCGGTGAAGATTTATCATGGTAAGGAAGATAGCCATCATTCTCTTTTAATAAACGCAATACCTTTTCTGTTTCATCTTCAACCCTTGTGTAGCCCGGCTTTCCGGCGGCAACATCTATTTTATTTTCAGGCAAAATATTTTTAATAAATCCGCGGAAGGTATCGCCAATTGCAATGCGACGGTATATTTCATTATTATGCAAAATACCCTTATGAATATTGTTAATGATTACTTCGTACCCAATATCCGTTTGGCGATACACCAGCAAATCCACCTCATCTTTTACCTGTATAGTAAGTTCTTCATTGGATAAAAAGGGTTCTAGTTTTTCAGTGGCAGCAAGCCTTCCGGTCTGTTCATCCAAAACGATCTTTACAAGATACTCGCCATTAAGCTGCATGAAATGGTTCATCTTAGACTTCGGAATAAAAAGATCTTTCATTAAACCCCAATCTAAAAAAGCACCCTGGTTGGTTACATTTACGGCTTTTAATTTTACAATGTCACCCAATATGCCAAAAGGCTTTTGTGTGGTGGCGATCGGCCTGTCTTCACCATCATGGTACAAAAAGACTTTAAGTTCATCACCAATTTTCGTACCCGCAGGCACATAGCGTTTGGGCAATAATATGCCAACATCGCCATCATCAAGAAAAATTCCCATCGCCTTTTCTTTGATCACTTTCAACACATTAAACTCGCCCATTTTTACCATAATAATTCTTACCTTTTTACGAACAAAAGTAAAACTCTTTCAAGACTTTTGTGATCGCCATCACAATCCATACAAATGAATTCAAACACAAAGAGCATTACTCATCGTTATTTCATCATCAATAAGCCCTACAATATGGTATCACAATTTGTGAGTCCTCATAAAGTAGGCTTACTGGGCGATCTCAATTTTAATTTTCCGGAAGGCACCCATGCCATCGGAAGATTAGATAGTAATTCAGAAGGGTTATTAATTGTAACTACCAACAAAAAAGTAACCCGGTTATTATTTTCAAATGTTACCCCGCATAAAAGAGTTTATCTCGTGCAGGTAAACAATCTGCTGAGCGCAGAGAATCTAAACCGGTTAAGAAACGGTGTCTCTATCCGGGTGGAAGGCGGAGGCTACTATACTACTCCACCGTGTGAAGTCAACATCATTAAAAATCCGGAAGCGCTTTATCCCTATATTGAAAATACTAATGAACATGGACCTCATACCTGGATCACCATATCATTATATGAAGGCAAATACCGGCAGGTAAGAAAAATGACAGCCGCAGTTCATCATCGTTGCAAACGCCTGATACGGGTGAGTATTGAGGATATGGCCTTAGGGAAAATAAAGCCGGGTGAGGTAAAAGAAATCAAAGAAGAAGATTTTTTTAAAAAATTAAAAATCACAAAAAGTGCATGACAAGTTGAGGCCATACTTTTTTACAGATCAACTTTGACAGGGCGGGCCTGCATAGAATAGGGTGACATAAAATGGATGTTTTTCATCCCACTAATAAGCCATTTTTAAAATAACACAATATGAGTAAATGGCATGGGATGTACCTTTACATAAAAATAGTTCCTGAATTTTCCACCGTTACATAATAAGCTATCATCATTCTCTCCCAGATTATATTGGAGAGAAATACTCGCGGCATTAATGATATTACTGGCCTTCATTTTTTTTATAAGTGAAAGAAAAGAGTTGCTGCTGATTTTGCCTAACATTGAAAACGCAGACCCGTTATGGCTTGCCGGCGGTTTATTCATAACCATCCTGTATATAATTTTGCAAAGCGGCATGTACATAACCAGTTTCGCCGCCATTGGGCTATTATTAAAATGGATTGACGCCATCGAACTATTTTTAAAAAGAAATTTCCTGAGCATCTTTTTACCTGCAGGCGGTGTGAGCGCCTTGGCATATACGCCATCACAATTAAGAAAAAGAGGATTCAATAAAACACAAATTCACCAGGCAAGTGGTCTTTATGGCTTTGCAGGATTATTTACTGTTTTCCTGGTTGGCTTGCCAGTAGTAATTCTATTTGCTTATTCTTCAAACAAGCATTTGCAAAGTGCATGGATCGGTTTAACGCTCCTCGTGCTGATACTAATTGCCATCATCTGGATCGCAAGATCCCTTAAAGGAAAAGGGAAGTTGCATCAGTTTATTGAAGGAAAATTCCCCGGTATCGTTCCCGTCATCAACGAACTTTTTGCAGCCAACGTCAACAGAAAAAAATATGCAGGAACTATTGCTTTTTCAACAACAGTAGAGCTTTCCGGGATGGTACACATTTACATTGCGATGATGGCGCTGGGCCTGAATGCATCTCTCACCGCAGCGGCAACTGCCTACATGGTTTCCGTATTATTAATGGTAACCTCGCCCTTTTTGCGGGGGCTCGGCGCTGTGGAAATTTCATTGGTTTACATCTTGGAAATGTACGGCTACCCTACTATCCAGGCATTATCCATCACCATTTTATATCGTGTATTTGAATTCTGGCTTCCCATGCTCTTTGGAATTGTCGCATTCGCCTGGAGAGGAAGGCATTTGTTTATCAGAATTATTCCCGCTTTACTCATTTTTACTTTGGGAATTATAAATATTATTTCGGTAGTAACTCCGCCTCTTCACCCACGCCTGAAATTAATAAGAGAGTTCTTACCTCTCAGCGCCATCAGCGCTTCCAACGCATTGGTTTTATTTGTGGGAATGATTCTTTTATTCACTTCTGCATTTCTTTTTAAAGGGTTGAAGAATGCGTGGCGATTAGCGCTTCTGTTATCTTTCATTTCTTTGATTGGAAACATCACAAAAGCTTTGGATTATGAAGAAGCCTCATTTGCGGCTATGATCATCTTGTTGCTTTGGATAAGCCGTAGCCAATACACCATACGAAGCAATATCAAATGGATACG
Organism: Ginsengibacter sp.; assembly: GCA_039915005.1. Taxonomy (GTDB): domain Bacteria; phylum Bacteroidota; class Bacteroidia; order Chitinophagales; family Chitinophagaceae; genus Ginsengibacter. The sequence goes on along the minus strand of JBDSOE010000130.1, from coordinate 7,433 downwards.
GCTGGGTTTGTTTACGGTAATTATTGTCTTTTTGTCGGTGCTGATCTTTGGCTTCGTAAGCTTTTATTTTATTGATGCCAAACATTTTGGAATTGATTTTTCATGGAAAGAATCCCTGCTTTACAGTTTCCAGTTTTTTATAATGGGCGGTACCGATACACTTCAACCTCTTACGCCATTCGGCCATCAATTTATCTGGATCACACAATTGCTGTGCTTTTTGAGCTGGGCGTTTCTTTTTTTTACGATCATTAAACCTTACTTAAAAATAGAAACAGGGAATGAGAGTGACAGGCAAAAAGCTCAATTCTTACTTACACAATACGGGAATTCCTCCATTGATTATTTTAAGATTTCAAAAGATAAATTACTCCTCTTTTCAGACTTTCATGATGCGTTCATATCGTATCGTGTCGCCAATGGTTTTGCCATCGTACTGGAAGAGCCTGTTTGTGCAGAAGAACATAAAGCAGAAGTATTAAGAGAATTTTATGACAAGTTCAAAAAGATGGGATTGAGAATTGCCTTTTATCGTGTAGATGAAAATGGTATCATGTGGTTTGACCAACTTCGGAAACAGAAATTGGTTATTGGCCAGGAAGCGATCTTGAATGTAGAAAGTTTTAAAATGGAGGGGAAAGATAAAAGATCATTGCGAAATGCCCTCAATAGCCTGCAGAAAAAAGGATTGATAACTTCTGTTTACAAAGCCCCGCTGCCGCAGAATTTATTGATGCAGCTTAAACAGGTTTCAGATGAATGGTTAACTTTTTTTGATAAAGAAGAACAGGTTTTTTCGCAGGGCATCTTTAATGAAAAAGAGATCCTAAACCAGGACGTCATTATTACTACCGATTCCGAAAATAAAGTGGTGGCCTTCCTGAATATTATACCTGATTACGCTCCTGATGAATGCACTTATGACCTTATAAGAAAAACCGCAGATGCTCCCGGCGGCTGTACTGATGCCCTTATCATTAAACTGATTGATTATGCTAAAGAAAAAAAATTACTGTATATAAACCTTGGCCTGGCACCCATGACAGGCATCGTTGATCCACAAAGCCCCGCGGAAAAAATAATAAAATTCGCAGGAGAAAAATTCAGGCGGTTCAGGCATTTTCATGGGCTACGCGATTTTAAAGAAAAATACGCCACCATTTGGGAAGATAAATTCCTGATATACGAAAACGACTACGACCTGCTGCAATTGCCCGCAGCGCTCAATAAAGTAATGCAGCCTTAATAAATTCCAATGAAAAAAATATTCTTAGCATCCATTTTCTCAACCGCCATCTTATATGTTTACGCACAGGATTTTGCTACCAAAGAATGGGCCTCACGCTCTAACAATACACCCTTAATTTTTTACCTCAGTGGTGACGGAGGCTTTAATAAATTTTCCGATAATCTTTGTGAATCACTTAATAAAAAAGGATTTGATGTGGTTGCGTTAAATTCAAAATCTTACTTCTGGAATAAAAAATCACCTGAAAAAACAGCCGTTGATATTAATAATTATTTAAGCAAAAAAATGGCCGGAAGAAAAAATCAGCAGGTGCTGCTCATCGGGTATTCTTTTGGTGCAGACGTGCTCCCTTTTATTCTAAACAGGTTACCTAAAAGCATGCACGAAAAAATAGTGGCCTCCATCCTGATGGGTTCTTCGGGAAGTACCGATTTTGAAATTCATTGGTCAGATATTTTCGTATCAGGCAAAAAAAGAAATATGGATGTGGTAACGGAAATAAATAAACTCTCTTCGGATAAAATAGTGATCCTTAGCGGAAGCAATAACCAGGAACTGGATCTCCGGAAAATAACTTTGAAAAAATACACTCTTGAAATACTTCCAGGAGGCCATCATTTCGACGGAAATGCGGAAGAAATTACCCGGTCTATTTTAAAAAATATTAATTAAGGGAAAACCAATGTTATCAGCCACAATTATTTTAAACTTAAAAAATATTAACTCTCCCAGACATAAATTTTGGTATGGTATTTATTGCCTAATGGTTTAAACATTCGTTAATTAAAAAATCATTTTATGTCACAAAATAATAAATCCACAGCGCCATTACTCTTGGCAAGTTTAGCAGCATTTGCGTATTACAAATATTCTAAAATGACTCCTGAGAAGAAAAATGATCTCAAAGAAAAAGGAAAGGACCTTCTCGACAAATATGTGCCACAACCTATAAAGAATATTTTTAGAAAAGAGACTACTGAAGACCAATTCGTTTAAAAGGTTGCCTTGCATTTTAATGGAAAAATATTGATTGCCCGTCCGTGGAAAACAGGCAGGCAATTAATATTTTTCTTTATGAAACCTTTAAAAAGGTCCATTAATCCACCACCACCATTTTTTGCTGTTTTGATTATTTTATTTTTCCTCAGAAAGAAATAAAAATGGACAAACCGAATCATTTTTCGATTTGTCCATTCAGTGCCCGGGACTGGATTCGAACCAGCACATCCTTGCGAACGCTGCCACCTGAAGGCAGTGCGTCTACCAATTTCGCCACCCGGGCAGCGCGCAAATGTAAATGAAAAACAGAAACCATAAAATGTAAAACGAAAAATAATTTTTCCGCCTCAATGTATTTTATTTAAACACTTACATTAAAATCTCTTAACGCCTCATTCAAACTCGTTTTTCTATCAGTACTTTCTTTTCTCTTACCAATTATTAATGCACAACCCACACCATATTCTCCCGCCGGAAATTTTTTATTATAAGTTCCAGGAATCACTACACTCCGGGGAGGAACCGATCCTTTGGTTTCTATAGGTGTATCACCACTTACGTCTATTATCTTAGTAGATTGAGTGAGTACCACATTGGCTCCCAGGACCGCTTCTTTTTCTACCCTTACGCCTTCTACCACTATGCAGCGGCTGCCAATAAAACAACCGTCTTCTATAATAACAGGGCTTGCCTGCAATGGCTCTAATACGCCACCAATACCCACGCCACCACTAAGGTGTACGTTTTTTCCAATTTGCGCGCAACTACCTACCGTGGCCCAGGTATCCACCATGGTTCCTTCATCCACGTACGCGCCGATGTTTACATAACTCGGCATCAGCACTACATTCCTGGCCAAAAAACTTCCGTAGCGCGCAACGGCATGTGGCACCGCACGTACGCCCATATCTTTATAATTTTTTTTCAACTTCATCTTATCATAAAACTCAAAAGGAGGAAGCGTATAGGTTTCCATTTTCTGGATCCCAAAATATAAAACAATTGCCTGCTTCACCCATTCATTTACCTGCCACGTATGCTCAGGTTCCTTGTTATAACTTTCCACTCTAACGGGCATGGCTGTACGCAGTTCTCCGATATCTAATTTATCAATTACATTTCTTACAGCATCTGTATAAATTTCGTCTTTGAGCAATTCACGGTTATTCCATACTGCATGAATCATTTTTTCCAGGTCCATCATTTGGTTTATTTTTTTTTGCAAACTTAACCTAATACTAAAATACTTCAAATGATAAATTAATAACTTCGCGCTCACATGCAAAAGTTTCTGGTGATACAAACAGCGTTTACAGGAGATGTGGTCCTCGCTACTGCTTTGATAGAAAAGATACATTCTTTTTTCCCAGACGCTGCTATTGATTTTTTAGTAAGAAAAGGAAATGAAGGGCTACTGGAAGCGCATCCGTTTATCCATGAAACATTGATATGGAATAAAAAAGAGGACAAAAAGAAAAACCTTTGGAAACTTTTAAAAAAAATACGTAGCACCAAATATGATAAAGTGATCAACTTGCAAAGATTTGCAGCCACTGGTTTCCTTACCGCTTTTTCAGGTGCAAAGGAGAAAATAGGATTTAAGAAAAACCCATTAAGTTTTTTATTTTCAAAAACATTTCCGCATGATGTGCTAAACGGGCTGCATGAAGTGGAAAGAAATAATAAACTGATAGAAGACTTTACTGACAATACACTTACCAAACCCAAATTATATCCCTCTTCAAAAAATGAAGATGACATAAAAAGATACACTACCCAGCCTTATGTGTGCATGGCACCCGCAAGTGTATGGTTTACTAAACAATACCCTTTTGAAAAATGGGTGGAACTAATCAACTCCTTCCCACCCCTTTATAAAATCTATCTTATAGGAGGAAAAGATGACATTCCTTTTTGCAAAAAAATAAAAGACACTGTCCTTAATAATAAAGTTGAAGTGCTTGCAGGGAAATTAAATTTTCTCTCTTCTGCTGCTTTAATGAAAGGCGCCATAATGAATTATACCAACGATTCCGCTCCTTTACATTTTGCTTCTGCAACTGACGCGCCGGTAACTGCTATTTTTTGTTCCACTGTTCCCTCATTTGGATTTTATCCTTTATCTGCAAAATCATTCATTGTGCAAACCAGTGAAAACTTATCGTGCAGGCCGTGCGGGCTACATGGCTGGGATGCCTGTCCCCTCGGTCATTTTAAATGTGCCTTAACCATAAACAATCAAAAATTACTAAACTCACTTCCCGAAAAATGAAACCATTTTCAAAAGAAATAAACAATTGTATAGAAGTCCTTAATTCCAACGGCATCGTCCTCTACCCTACTGATACCATCTGGGGAATCGGCTGCAACGCCACCAATAAAAATGCGGTAAAAAAGATTTATGAATTAAAAAGAAGAGAAGAAAAAAAGTCGCTGATCATATTGGTGAGTGATGAAAGTATGATAGAAGATTACGTTAAAAATCCATCCCGGAAAATTCTTTCTTATTTATCCAGGCAAGAAAGGCCCACCACCGGTATTTTTAAAAATGCGATTCATTTACCTGAAACTTTAATTAATGAAGATCATACCATTGCCATACGGATTACAAAAGATGAATTTTGCAAAGCTCTTATTCAACAATTAAAAAAACCTCTGGTTTCCACTTCAGCAAATATTTCCGGAGAAAAATATCCGCAGAATTTTTCAGAGGTATCCGGGGAAATAAAAAACGGCGTTGACTATATAGTTCAACACCGTCAAAATGATTTCGAAATTAAAATGCCTTCATCCATCATCAAACTTAATGAAGACGATGAAATAGAAATAATCCGTTAGGCAATTACAAACCTATGCCCACGCCCAATTGTATGGTTTGTGTTTTCCAGGTTTCCTTGTCTCCCACATTATCAAGATTAGTAAGCCCTCCAACAAAACGGCCATAGATTCTGAACTTCAGAAGGTTCAATTGTACGCCACCCGCCAATGCAAAATTTCCAGATTTAAAAGCATCTCCCCCATTTTGCAAAAGACTTTTGTCCTGGTTCAGCAAGATGCTAAACTGCGGCCCCGCCTGTAAGGTGAGAAATTTATTCAGGTTATAATTCAACATAATTGGTATGCTCAAAGAGTTCAGCTTGATATTATTTACGTGATTAAACTGATACACATCGCTGAATTTTGAAGAACTATCCACGTTAGTTTGGTTAAATAAAACCTCCGGCTGAATACCAAATTTTCCAAAATTAATGGTAGCAAAACCACCTACATGGTAACCGAGTGTGAACTCATCTTTAAACGCCTGGCCAGATATTTTGCCAAGGTTCGCACCGCCTTTTATTCCCAACTTAAATCCTTGTGAAAAAACAGAGGACGAAATAAAAAATAAGCCAGCAAAGAAAAAAAGTTTAGTTTTCATAATTTCAATTTAGGTAAGATTTAATATAGAATGATTTTCAATTAATATGCCAATATTAAGACTTACAAAACAATATTAAGTTGAAACATGTAGTTAAAGTTATTAAAATAAATTTTTGACTATTTTCTTTTCTATATAATATTCATTTCGTTTTCACCGTGAAACGGAATGTTCCAGTTACTTTTTCAATCTGATGTTGCTTTTAAAAATTGAATCTGATTGATGATCTTGTTAAGGTTAAACTATACGTAGATTACTTTACAGCTAATTCACATACCTTTGCCGCCTAATTAAAAAAAATAAATGAATGCATTTGAAGGCTTAGGCCTAAATGAAAATCTTGTTAAAGCTGTTACTGATCTTGGTTTTGATACCCCTACACCCATCCAATTAAAAGCAATTCCCATCTTACTTTCCGGCGTTACGGATTTTGTTGGCCTTGCCCAAACCGGCACTGGAAAAACAGCCGCCTTCGGGCTTCCTTTATTACAATTAATTGATCCTTTAAGCAAATTTCCACAGGCCTTAATTGTATGCCCTACCCGTGAATTATGTTTACAGATATGCAGCGATCTGCAGCATTACAAAAAATTTACAAAAAATATAGTCGCTGAACCTGTGTATGGAGGAGCTTCTATTGTGATGCAGATACGCGCTTTAAAAAAAGGAGTGCATATAGTGGTGGCCACGCCGGGAAGGTTGATAGATATGATTGAAAGGAAAGCGATTGACCTTGAAAAGGTAAAATATGTGGTTCTTGATGAAGCAGATGAAATGCTTAATATGGGCTTCAGAGATGATATTGATTTTGTATTAAAAAATACGGTAAACCGCGAAAGCACCTGGCTTTTTAGCGCCACCATGCCTGCCGCTGTGAGAACGATTTCAAAAAACTTCATGCACAATCCGCAGGAGGTAACTGTGGGAAAAAAGAATACAGCCAATGTAAACATTGCGCACCAGTATTTTATAACTCCTGCACAATCGCGTTATGAAACTTTAAAAAGATTGGTTGATTTTAACCCGGGCATGTACGGAATTATTTTTACCCGTACTAAAATAGACGCCCAGGAAATTTCAGAAAGATTATCTAAGTAGGGCTATGACGTAGAAGCCATCCACGGCGACCTTACCCAACAACAGCGTGATAAAGTAATGCAACGGTTTCGCAATAATAGCATACAGATTTTAATTGCCACCGACGTTGCTGCCAGGGGAATAGATATAGTCGGCATCACACACGTTATTAATTATGAATTACCTGATGATATAGAAGTTTACACCCACCGCAGCGGGCGTACCGCACGGGCGGGTAAAAGCGGAATTTGCATTTCCATTTGCCATAGCCGGGAGGTTTATAAAATCCGCCAGCTTGAAAAAATGGTGAACGCTGAGTTTTTCCGGCTCGATATTCCTTCCGGAAAAGATGTTTGCCGCAAACAGTTCTTTCATTTCATGGACAAACTGATCAATGCAGATGTTTCGAATAGTAATTACGAAACTTACATGCCAGATCTTACTAAAAAATTTGAAGACATCAGCAAAGAGGAAGTGCTTAAAAGAGTGGCAGCGCTTGAGTTTGATCATTTCTTAAAATATTATGAAAACGCTGATGATATCAATGTGAAAATTGACAGAGACCGCCGCATTCAAACTAATAATGTAGCCGGCGATAGAAGAGAAAGGTCATCATACCAAAGAGATGGCGGCTTTACCAAACTGTATATTAATCTGGGTACCAAAGATGGTTTTTACAAAGCCAGCTTT
>JBDSOE010000107.1:0-8863 GCA_039915005.1 Ginsengibacter sp. | reverse complement strand
GTAATGGCGCCTTTGAATAAATAAATGCCGCTGCGGATATTTATTTTGTACCAGACCAGGTTTTCAAAACCTCCGTCATCAGCCATTTCAAGCATTAAAGGCATCAGTACATTGCTGATTGCCTGTGAGGCGGTTCTGGCAAAACCACTCGGAATATTCGGTACGCAATAATGTATCACATCAAATTTTTTGAATACCGGGGTGGTGTGCGAAGTGATCTTGGAGGTTTCAAAGCAGCCGCCATGGTCTATGCTTACATCAACAATTACGCTTCCCGGCCGCATTCTGCTTACCATTTCTTCGGTTACAATTAAAGGCGTACGTCCTCCTGATGAGGACAGGGCGCCCACAGCCACATCGCAGGTTTTTAATTGCTTTGCCAGTATTCCCGGCTCTATAACGGAGGTGTATAGACGTAAACCGATATTGTTCTGCAATCTTTTTAGGCGGTAAATGCTGTTGTCGAAAATTTTTACGCTGGCACCCATTGCAAGAGCAGTACGAGCGGTTTGTTCGCCCACTATACCCGCACCAATGATGATTACCTTCGTTGGAGGCACACCGGAAATGCCACCTACCAAAACGCCTTTGCCATGATTGGCATTACTTAAATATTGCCCTGCAATCAGCATTACCGCGCTTCCCGCAATCTCGCTCATACTGCGCACAATAGGATTATTGCCGCTATCATCTTTTAAATTTTCGAAACTAAGCGCTGTTACTTTTTTCTCCATCATCTTCTCCAATATTTCCCGCTTCATAGCCGTAACATGAATAGGCGAAATGATGAACTGGTTTAGTTTAAGCAGGCTCACTTCATTTTCACAAACGGGGGCGCTCTTTACCAGAATATCGCACTCGAATACTTCTTTTTTACTTGCCACAATTTTAGCTCCTGCTTCACTATAATCCGTATCGGAATAACTGGCGCCTTCACCGGCCTTGGATTCCATTATTACACGATGGCCATTGGCTACCAGCACACTTACCGCGTCGGGTGTAAGCGCAATTCTATTTTCCTGGAACGAAGTTTCCCTGGGAATACCAATGTACAATTCTACTCCTTTAGGTTTTATATCAAGGGTTTCTTCCAATGTTTCATAAGTGAAGGATGGGGAAACGAAAGGTTTTGAGGATGCCATGGAAAAGATTTACAATGAAATAGAATTATAAAAATAAATTTTTATCGGGGAAGTTCCACTATCAATTTTCTTTTATTGCTTTCAATTATTTCAAATCGCGCATAAATGGTTTGTTCAGGAAAAATTTCGGGCGCTTTTTCAGGCCACTCCACCATGCATAATTCACCGCTGTTAATACATTCTTCCACGCCGGCATTCATGGCTTCTTCTTTATTTTTTATGCGGTAAAGATCCATGTGATATATAATTCTACCCCCGGTGGAATTGTATTCCTGGATGATAGAATAAGTAGGACTGGTAATGGTTTCGCTTACATTCATTTCTTTGCAAAGGGCATTGATAAAAGTAGTTTTCCCGGCGCCCAACTCTCCGCTGAAAGCAAAAATTTTATAATTTTCAGCAGCGCTCAAAAAAGAACTCGCCGCCTTTCTTATGTCCTCATAATCAAAAATGATCTCCATAATAAGTACTTTTTTTTTGCAAAATTACTGATTACAAAATTTTATGAGAAGGTAGTTTTTAATAAGGATGCATTCAAATTGCCGCATGCCGCGATGAAGGTGGGTGGTGAAGAGATCGCCTGCTGCGGATAGCCCCCGTTTGGTTCCCTATCCAAATGGCGATGATTTTGAATTACGTCTCTAATATTTAATGTGGGTTATAAAAAGTATTGAAAAATATCCTTCGTTGCGGTTCATGGGATTGTTTAATTTTAGCGGTATAAAATTATAGTCTTTTTAATGGATACGCCGGAAGATGTCTTAAAAAAATATTGGGGTTATTCTACTTTCCGCCCGCTTCAGCAGGAAATTATTCAATCCGTTTTGTCAGGATGCGATTCGCTTGCTTTAATGCCGACGGGTGGCGGGAAATCAATTTGTTTCCAGGTGCCCTCATTGGTAAAAGAAGGTTTGTGTCTTGTGATAAGCCCTCTGATAGCGCTAATGAAAGACCAGGTGCAAAATCTGAAAGCAAAAGGAATTCCCGCACTTTCCATTCATTCCGGGATGAGTTTTATCGAGGTAAAAAAAACGTTACAAAATGCCGCTTATGGCAATTTTAAATTTTTATATGTTTCTCCGGAAAGATTAGAGACTGAATTATTTTTAGAATTTCTTCCAGTAATGAAGATCAGCCTGATTGCGGTGGATGAAGCGCATTGTATATCGCAATGGGGTTACGATTTCCGCCCACCTTATTTACGAATTGCGTCTATTCGGGAGTATTTTCCAACTATCCCCATATTGGCGCTTACGGCTTCCGCCACATTGGAAGTGCAAAAAGATATTTGCAGCAAACTGAATTTCAAGCCCAATTGCCAATCTTTTCAACAATCATTTGAAAGAGCCAATCTTTCTTACAGCGCTTTTGAACTTTCCTCAAAACAAAATAAGTTGGTTACCATTTTACAGAAAGTAGCGGGCAGTGGAATTGTTTATTGCAAAAGCATGAAAAGAACCAGGGAGGTTTCCGATCTTTTAAGACTAAATGGAATCAGTGCGGATTTTTATCATGCAGGGCTTACAAATGAGGAGCGCAGCCGCAAACAGGAAGAGTGGGTCTTTAACAAGACTCGTATCATTTCCTGTACCAATGCTTTTGGGATGGGAATTGATAAGCCCGATGTACGGACAGTAATACATTACGACGTGCCGGACGCGCTGGAAAATTATTACCAGGAGGCAGGTCGTGCAGGCAGGGATGGCAAAAAATCTTACGCCGTCTTGTTTTACAATAATGCGGAAATTAAGGAATTGAAGAAGCAATCAGATATTCGTTTTCCTCCCAAAGAAACGATACGAAAAGTGTATGCTTCACTATGTCATCTTTTTCAATTGCCTTCAGGCAGCGGCGAAGGGCTTTCATATGATTTCGACATCAACACTTTTGTTAAGAATTTTAAGCTGGAAGTTTTTGTAGTAAATAATGTTTTGAAAATTCTGGAACAGGAAGAATTAATCAGCTACAGCGAACAGTTTTTTTCTCCCTCAACGGTGGTGTTTACTGCCGGCAGAAAAGAACTTCAGGTATTTCAACAGGGCTACCCGCAATACGATGAGGTAATAAAAGGCCTTTTAAGGTCTTACGAAGGGATCTTTGATTTTCCGGCTTCCATAAATGAGACGCAGCTTTCTAAATTTATTTCTATAAAAAAAGAAAAGCTGGTTGCCTTTCTTATTGAAGTAAAAAGAATGGGAATCATCGATTACACGCCCCAGAAAGAGAAACCACAGATAACGTTTCTTGAAAACAGAGTAAACGCAAATGATCTCATCATTAATGAAAAGAATCTTTTGAAGAGAAAGCATGCCTTTGAAGAAAGGCTGAACGCGATGATACGGTTCATCGAAAACAAAAACAGTTGCAGAAGTAAAATGATCGCTGTTTATTTTAATGACTATACCTTAAAGCGTTGCGGCGTTTGCGATAATTGTCTTAGGGATAAAAAGATCATAATTCCGGGAGAAGAGTTTAAGGCGATATCCGTTGAAATAAAAAAGATTACCGGGGAAAAAAGTGCCTCTTTGTCTTACCTCTTTCAAAAACTGGCTTCGTTTAACCAAAATAAAATAATGAAGGTACTTACTTACCTGCAAGAAGAAAATGAAGTGAAGGTATCACAGGAAGGGTTCATAACCCTGAAGTGAATGGAAATAAAAAAAGATCAAACAATATTTCGCCGTTCTCACATTGCCACCAAAAAAAAGGGGACCCATATAGAAATCTAGTCCCGCTTTAAAATCCAATATCCTATGAAAAACCGTGGTGAAGATAATGCGTAAAACCGTATTGGACAAGTGTTTTTAATAAGTGATTCAAAAAATAACACCTCTCTACTATAAAAAAAAATAATTCGTTTAGTAAGTGGTTATCTCCGTTGAGTAAATGGCAGGTGAGAAGAGAAAATATTTATTCGATTAAAACCAGCTTTTGGTAGATTTTCTACTTCTTCCACCCAGGCCCAACGATCCTAACAAGCTTCTTACAATAGTGTTGCCAGCAGTACGCATAATGCTTTTAACTACCGAATTATTGGCTACTTTTTCTAAGGTGCTTTCTTCAGGTTTAACCGTTTTGCCGGTGGTGGCTACTGGGGTGTTTGCCGCAGCTTCCTGCAATTTAGCCGTAAGTATTTCATACGCGCTTTCCGTATCAATTGCCTGATTGTATTTAGCTGCTAATTTTGAATTGCTTGTCAGGATATTTATTTCAGTGTCTGTAAGCACATCCATCCTGCTTCTTGGGGTACACATCATAGTGTGGGCAAGCGGAGTAGGAATTCCCTTTTCATTTAAGAGCGTAATCAGGGCTTCGCCTATTCCCAATTGGGTAATGAGGTCTTCGGTTTTATAAAACGTAGTCTCCGGATAATTTTGGGCGGTTTGTTTAATTACCGTTCTGTCGTTTGCGGTAAAAGCCCTTAATGAATGTTGAATCTTTAATCCCAATTGCCCCAACACACTTGCCGGCACATCCATTGGGTTTTGCGTACAAAAATATATACCAACTCCTTTTGACCGTATCAGTTTGATAACGGTATTGATCTGATCCAGCAAGGCTTTGCCGGCTTCTTCAAAAATAAGGTGCGCTTCATCAATAAAGATGATCAGTTTGGGCTTATCCAGATCTCCTTCTTCGGGGCAAACCGCGTACAATTCTGCCAGCATCTGCAACATGAAAGTTGAAAATAATTTTGGCTTGTCCTGTATATCGGTTACTCTCAAAACGCTTATCATTCCACGTCCGTCATCGCTCATTCGCATAAGGTCTTCTACTTCAAAACTTTTTTCGCCAAAAAATAGATCGGCTCCTTGTTGCTGCAGTTCTATTACTTTTCTTAAAATGGTGCCTGTGGAAGTTGTAGAGATATTTCCATAGGTAGCCTGTAATTCCTGTTTTCCCTCGTTACCCACATATTGCAATACTTTTATAAAATCTTTCAGATCCAGTAATGGCATTTTATTATCGTCACAATATTTAAAGATCATAGCCACCATGCTGCCTTGTGTATCGTTTAATTCTAAAATTTTTGAAATAAGAATGGGGCCAAATTCAGAAACGGTGGCTCTTAGCTTTACTCCTTTCTGGCCGCTTAAAGTAAGCAGATCCACCGGGAATGATGCCGGTTTAAAATCCATATTTAATTTTTGATACCGGGCAGCTATTTTATCATTTACCGTAGCGGCGGCGGCTATGCCACTCAGGTCGCCTTTTATGTCCAGTAGCAATACAGGCACACTGGCATCACTCAATCCTTAGGCGATCATTTGAAAAGATTTCGTTTTACCACCGCCTGTGGCTCCCGCCACCAGACCATGACGATTCATAGTGGACAAGGGAAGAAAAATTTCAGCTTCAGGAATCACCTCGCCATCGAGCATGCCCGCGCCTATTTTTATCGTTTCTCCTTTGAAGGTGTAACCATTTTTTATTGCCTGGATGAATGCTTCTTTATTTGGCATCTTATTTTTTGAGGAAAGTTACAAAGTCAAATTGAAAATGATAAGTTTGTTTTAACTTTTTAGTCAATACATTTAACGTAATTGTTTATGGCATCAAATATGTAAAACAGATTTCATTAAAACTAAATACCTTTATTCTCAACAAAATAAAAAAACAATTATGGAAAATAAAAAACCTAAGATTCTTATTTGTGAAGATGATCCCAATCTTGGAATGGTTTTAAAAAATTACCTGGAGCTTAATGATTATGACGTGGTACTTGAAAGGGACGGCAGGCTTGGGCTTGCGGCCTTTCAACGTGAAAAGTTTGATCTTTGCCTGCTTGATGTGATGATGCCGAATATGGACGGATTTACTGTGGCGGAAGAAATCAGAAATGTGGATCCGGATATGCCTTTGTTTTTCCTTTCTGCCAAAACAATGAAGGATGATATTATAAAAGGATACAAACTTGGCGCGGATGACTATATTACCAAGCCTTTTGACAGTGATGTATTGCTGCACAAAATAAAAGCCATTTTAAAACGCAATGAAGAACTGCATCGGGAAGAAGCCAATGCAGAATATGATTTGGGACAATATCATTTTAATCCAAGGCTTCGCCAGTTAGGTATCGGCAAAGACATTCAAACCTTGTCTCCGAAAGAAAATGAATTGCTGAAAATGCTGAGTGAATATAAAAATGACCTTCTGCCGAGAGAAAGCGCATTGAAGAAAATATGGGGAAGTGATACGTATTTCAACGGGCGTAGCATGGATGTGTATATTGCCAAGCTGCGTAAATATTTAAAAGGCGACCCGAAAATAGAAATTGTAAACATTCACGGAAACGGATTTAGGTTAGTAGTGGATGAGTCATAAACTTTATTCGTCTTAATTTTTTCATCTTAGCAGAACCGCAGCCACCAGGCCTGCGGTTTCTGTTCTTAAACGGGTGTCTCCAAGGCTTACGGGCTGGTAATCCTGTTGGAGAGCGGCTTCAATTTCTTCTTTGGTAAAATCGCCTTCGGGCCCTATTAAAATTATTTTTGAAGAAGAAGCATCAGCGGTTAAGTTTTTTAATTCGGTTTTTTCTTCCTCAAGACAATGAGCAATAAATTTCTGCTCATAGCTTTTATTCTTTATCAATTCCATTATGGTAACAGGCGCGGTTAATTCCGGCAGCCACGCCTGCCTGCTTTGGAGCATGGCGCTCACTAAAATGGTTTGCATTCTTTCTTCCCTGAAATGCGCTTTCTCTGTGCGCTTACATAAGAGGGGTATTATTTCTGAAATACCCATCTCTGTGGCCTTTTCTAAAAACCATTCAAATCGTCCGGCATTTTTTATGAATGATATGGCAACCGTTACTTTTGGTTTGCGGCGGGGAATGAATGTTTTTTCAGATATTTTTACTTCTGTATTTTTTTTATGGGATACAATAATTTCTGCGGTAAGCGTATATCCATTACCGTTAGTTAGCTGAACCAGCTCGCCTTCTTTCATCCGTAATACCTGCGCAATATGCCTTGAGCTATTTTCACTTAAAGTGAACAGATCGCTTTCAGGAAAATTTTTTTCAAAAAAAAATGGTAGTTGCATTTATGAGGGCATTCTATTAATTCTTGCTGAGATTAGTTTTGTATAGTAAAGAGACTTATTCAACGGCATCTTCTGTATAAATCTTATGAACGGGGTAGGTTAATTTTTAATTTTGAAACACATCTTTATAAATTTTTGGAATCCATTGTATCCTAAAATTTACTTTTTTAAAACGGCGCTTCATCATCAAATTGGCCGTCATTCATTTTACTTCCTTTTTGAATGTAGAGCTTTGCCCCATCGCCATCAATATCTCTCACAGGTTTCCAGCTTCCACCGGGTAAGCCCGGTCCAAAATCATTAGTATCTCTTTCTATAAACTTTTGGATATGCAGCAATGCCGTTAATTTAATGGTTTCCAACTGGCCGTTTCTGTGCTTGGCAATTCGTACATCCGTATCTCCTTTATTAGATTCTCCCAGTTCATTCGCGTGGATGTCGTGATATTCGGGACGGTATAAAAACATAACCATATCAGCATCCTGTTCAATAGCGCCGGATTCCCTCAGATCGCTCAATTGCGGCATTTTATTACCTTCTTTTCTTTTTTCCACTTCGCGGCTCAACTGGCTTAGCGCAATGATGGGGATTTGTAATTCTTTGGCCAGTCCTTTCAGGTCCCTTGAAATACGGCTTATTTCCTGCTCACGGTTACCGTTCCGGTTTTCGCCCGTGCCACTCATTAATTGTAAATAGTCAATAATGATCAATCCTACATTATGCTTGTTTTTTAGCCGTCGGCATTTAGCCCTAAGCTCAAAGATATTGAGGGCTGCGGTGTCATCAATATGAATGGGCGCCGAAGCGAGGCGGTCAATTCCTTTTTTGTAAAGCTGCGTCATCTCGTGTTCTTCCAAACGCCCTCTGGCAATTTTTTCCATCCAGATTTCACTTTCAGCGCTTAAAATCCGCTGCACCAATTGACCTGCACTCATCTCAAGAGAGAAAAAACCAACGGCTGTGGGTTTAGTGGGATGCAATGCAGCATTTCGGGCGAGGTTAAGTGCAAAAGCAGTTTTACCAACTGATGGACGGGCAGCAAGAATAATTAAATCTCCAGGTTGCCATCCATAAGTTAGCCTGTCAAGTAAACTAAAGCCGGTAGGCACACCGCTAATTTCGTCCTGACGAGTACGAAGATCATCAATCTTCCGAATAGTTTTTACCAATATATCACTTATGCTTGCATAATCTCTGCGAAGATGGTTATTGGTTATTTCAAATAATTTAGCTTCCGATTCATCCAATAGGTCGAATACATCGGTACTGTCTTCATAAGCATCTCCAATAATTTCTCCACTAATGCGGATCAATTCTCTTTGAATAAATTTTTGAAGAATGATACGTGAATGCGCCTCAATATTTGCAGAAGAAACTACTGCATTTGTAAGTCTGGTAACGTAATAAGGCCCGCCAATAAGGTCAAGCTCCTCCCTGAATTTTAATTCTTCAACAACGGTTAAAAGATCAATAGGAGAATTTTTTTGCTGCAGGCCCTGCATCGCCCTGAAAATACGTTCATTAGCCTCTACGTAAAAACATTCGGGTTTAAGAATTTCTATCACGGTATCAAAGGCACTTTTTTCCAGCATAATTGCTCCAAGTACAGCATCTTCCAGGTCTTTTGCCTGCGGAGGTACTTTACCATACATCATTGTTCCTGATTCAAGCGAGCT
>JBDSOE010000106.1:0-30997 GCA_039915005.1 Ginsengibacter sp. | reverse complement strand
TAAAAATATTATGAAAGCGCTTTATGATTGTGGCGCCCTCGTCAGTATTCATAAAGACGAGATCACGGTAACCAGAGACAAGTTAAACGCATTTAATTTTGACGCCACCCATTGTCCCGATCTCTTTCCTCCGTTGGTTGCATTAGCTGCATATTGTAAAGGGACTACCACTATAAAAGGCGTAAACCGGCTTCTCCATAAAGAGAGCAACCGGGCATTAACTTTAAGAGATGAATTTAAAAAGATGAATGTGTTCATAGATTTAAATGGTGATGTGATGACCATCAAAGGTGGTAAAGAAATTAAAGGAGCAAAGGTTTCTTCGCATAATGATCACCGGATTGCAATGGCATGTGCCATTACTGCCCTGGGCGCCAAAGGCAATACCATTATTGAAAATGCAGACGCTGTAAAAAAATCTTATCCGGATTTTTTTAAGAATTTAAAAGAATTGAAAGCTTTGGTAAAGTAAAATTTTTATATAGAGACTTGCTTAAAAACTACGCCCGGTGATTCCATTTGAGTATCATTGCGGTACATCGTGCACTTCTTTCTGCCAATTAATCCTAATTTTAGTGCTTTGTAAAATCGTACTGCTTGATACCGGAAAGACTATACCTCTTAATTGTGTGCTTGCTTTTTTTTGCTGAGGGATTTTCTCAACAAAAAACCGGATCACTTTCCAACCTCAGAAGCAAGCAGGTATCCACCAAAATTAATCCCACTCAGCTTGACAGTAACAGCATCTTACCCCATACTCTTACTGTTAGCGGTATTTCTCCGGAAGCGTACGACGTGGATTATGTAAATGCGCTGATAGTCTGGAAGGCAAACGATTTACCGGATAGCGTTTTGGTTTCTTACCGTGTGTTTCCTTACCGGTTGAATTCGGTTGCGCGGCATTTTAATTACGATAGTATCCGTTTTAATTTTACTGCCGAAAAGCCATTTATTTTTAACAGCACTCAATTTCAAAATAAAGTAATTGATTTTGGAAACATTAATTATAACGGAAGTTTTGGCCGGGGCATTTCATTTGGCAACAGCCAGGATGCGGTGGTAAACTCTACTTTAAATCTTCAGCTCAATGGATTCATTGGAGATAGCCTTGAACTAACCGCTGCCATCAGCGATAATAATATTCCCATTCAGCCACAGGGGAATACACAGGACATTCGGGATTTTGACAAGATATTCATGCAGATAAAAAAGAAAGGATGGCAGGCCAGCTTTGGAGATATTGATATCAGGCAAAGCCAAAATTATTTTTTAAATTTTTATAAAAGGCTTCAGGGAGCTTCCTTCCAGACGGATAACATGATGGGCAAAAATAGCAGCAATTCATTCCTCGCAAGCGGCGCCATTGCTAAAGGAAAATTTACGCGGAATGTAATAACGCCCCTGGAGGGAAACCAGGGCCCATACCGGCTTTACGGCGCCAATAATGAGCTTTATTTTGCAGTGCTTGCCGGTACAGAAAGAGTTTTTATTGACGGACAATTGCTGACACGGGGAGAAGACCAGGATTACATTATTGATTATAATACCGCAGAACTAACGTTCATGGTTAAACGCCTGATTACGAAGGACAGCAGAATACAGGTAGAGTTTGAATATGCCGATAGAAATTATCTTAACTCAATGCTGTATGCCAATGATGAAGTTACTGTCAACAAGAAATTAAAACTAAGTATAGGCGCTTATACCAACACCGACGCCAAAAATTCTTCCATTAACCAAACACTAAGTCAGGAGCAAAAACAATTCCTCGCCGGCATCGGAAACCATATTGACAGCGCCACCTATTCCAATGCGGTAATAGATACATTTTCTGTAAATAAAATTCTTTACAAAAAAACCGACACTTTATACAACGGCATCCGTGATACTATTTATGTTTATTCGGTAAATAAAGAGGACACTTTGTACAATCTTTCTTTTACTAATGTGGGTTTGGGAAAGGGAAATTATAAGCCGGTTTCAGGCAATGCCAATGGAAGAGTATTTCAATGGGTAACACCTGTATATGGCGTTAAACAGGGCGATTGGGAGCCTGTAATTCTTTTGATAACGCCAAAAAAACATCAGCTTATTACAACGGCGGCACAATATTTTTTTAATGAAAAATCTTTTATAAAAGCCGAGATGGCTTTGAGCGATTATGATGTAAATACTTTTTCTTCAAAAGATAAAGATGAAAATAAAGGAGTGGCTGCAAAGGTGGATTATGTAATGCAAAACAATGTTTTTAGAAAGATTGAACAGGGGATTGTTTTGCAAACTGCTGTAGGCTATGAGTTTGTTCAGGATAAATTTAGACCGCTGGAAACCTTGCGGAATGTGGAATTCAACCGCGACTGGGGCCTTCCTTTTCTGGTGCCGGCAGCCACAGAAAATTTAATCAATGCGTCATTGCAATTAAATGATCAACAAAATAATTTTGTAAAATACCAATTCACCAATTACCAGCGCAGTGATAAATACAATGGCATCCGCAATTCCATTGAAAATGTAATGAATATAAAAGGCTGGCATTTCACCAATAAATTTTATATCACCGCCATCAACAGCCCTGAGCAAAAGGGTAATTTTATAAGACCGTCTGTTGACCTGTACAAGACTTTTTCCTTTCTAAAAAAAGTAAAAATTGGCGGAGGCTATTCTTCTGAAAATAACCAGCAACTTAATAAGATCTATGATACTTTAATGCCAACAAGTTTTGGGTTTCACTTATGGCAGGTTTATTTAAAATCTGATGAAACCAAATTAAACCGGTGGGGCCTTACTTATTTCACAAGAGAAGATAAAATTCCTTTTCAAAAAGAATTAATAACAGGAGACAGAAGCCAGAACGTAAGCCTGGTAACCGAGCTATTAAAAAATGAAAATCACCTGCTTAAATTTAATGTTACTTATAGAAAATTGAATGTGATTAATAAGGGATTTTCCAGTCAGCAAAGTGATGAAAGCCTGTTAGGCAGGGCAGAATATGCGATCAATGAATGGAAAGGATTTGTAACCGGGAGCATTTTATATGAGTTGGGTTCGGGGCAGGAACAGAAAAGAGAATACACATACCTCGAGGTTCCGGCAGGCCAGGGATATTACACATGGAATGATTACAACAATGACGGCATCCCCCAACTTAACGAATTTGAAATAGCTGTTTTCCAGGATCAAAAAAAATGGATCAGAGTTTTTACGCCCACCAATGAATATGTAAAGGCCAATTACATTCAGTTTAATTACAACCTCAGTCTGAATCCACGTTCTCTTATTTCTAAAAATAGTTCTAACAAGCTGGCGAAGTTTTTGGGAAGATTTAGTACTACATCTTCTTTGCAGGTAAATAAAAAAGACATTTCCAGCGGGTCATTTGAATTCAACCCATTCAGTAAAAAACTAATTGACACTTCACTCATTACTTTGTATTCATTTTTATCAAACACTATTTATTTTAACCGTACAAGTTCTGTTTGGGGATTAGATATTACCCATCGGTTGAACAACACCAAATCTCTTTTGAATTATGGTTTTGAAAGTAATTCGCTTCGCGATCTTTCTGTAAAGGGAAGATGGAATCTTAATCGCTCCATTGCCACTTCCTTTACCAATAAATTCATTCGTAATCAATTAACCACTCCTTCATTTGCCAACAGGAATTACCAGGTGGACGAGATTTCAGCAGAACCATCCGTAAGTTATATTTATAAAAGTGATTTTCGGGTGAGTCTCATTTATACTCATGACCAAAAGAAAAACAGAATTGATTTAATGGAGAAAGCCATTAATAATGCACTGGCCGCAGAAGTAAAGTACAATGTACTTTCCAGCGGCACCATCAATGGCAGATTCTCTTTCAACAATATAAGTTTTACCGGAAATCCTAACAGTACAACGGGCTATATTTTATTGGACGGGTTACTGCCCGGGAAAAATTATTTGTGGAATATAGAACTCACCAAAAGGCTGGCAGGAAACATTGAAATGAATCTTCAATACGAAGGAAGAAAGCCCGGAAGCAATCCTACTGTGCATACAGGAAGGGCTTCACTGAGGGCTATTTTTTAAAAAAAATAATTTAGCGATTTGATCATTGAATTATAGTTAACCTGCTGTTGGAATATTCTCAAATATAGTGCTATTGCCCATCGCAGCCTTTTTCATGCTTACGGCTGTTTCATATCCCACATATTTTTCTATCCTTTAAAAAAGCATAGCTGATAAGAATTACCGCAGTAATAGAAATTCTGCGCACCGCCTTTGGCCCGTAATATTCATTGATAATGTCGGTGATCACAAATTCAAATGGCCAAAGTATAACACCACAGGTAAGCGTAAACGCTAATCCGCTTTGACCGAATAAAGTGAAGTTGGCAGGATCCATGCCCAGCAGGCCTTCGAGCGAAAACAATTTCATTCCTATGGCTTCAGCAACCAAGGCATTTGCCGCAAAAAATGCAGTGAAGCCAATAAAAAGCTTGGTGGGTTTGTCGTTTAAAATCTTATCTATCATGAAAGAGGCATATTAAAAAAAGAAAAAATAAAACTGGAGAATCAGAAATACAAAATTAATAGCCGCCAGCCATTTTGGAAGAAGATAGGTTCTGCCGATAATTACCATCACCGAATATGCGATGCACATAATTAGATTAATGATGATTGCTGAAAACCCTAAAGTAATCACAAGGTCTTTAAAAAACGGAACGGGGTTTACAGTGTTGGAGTCATTGGTTACGGGCTTTCCGGCTTCTATTTTACTGAAAATAATAAACAATAGAAATGCAATATTACAAATCAGGGTGAACCTCGATAAAAAAGAAAAGGCTTTCATTAATAAAATGTTTTAGAAAATACTGTCAACAAAATAATAGTAATTTGCCGGTAATCTTTTTTAAAATTGTTCCAACGGACTTGTTTCAAAAAAATATACTGAAACGCTTTCGGCACTTTGTACGTTATTTTATATTAAATGGAAAATTATCTTTATCAAATATCAATAGTTATCTGCACGTACAATCGCGAGAGATATTTGCCTGGCTCATTGGACGGCCTTACACAGCAAACGTTTGATAGGACTAAGTTCCAGGTAATTATTGTGGACAATGCAAGCACGGATAATACGGCGGCCGTTACCAAACGATTTATCAAAGACAATCCAGGTATCAACATAAAATATTGCTTTGAAAAAAATAAGGGATTGTCTTTTGCAAGAAACAGGGGAATCAAAGAATCAGAATCTCCCATTATTTCTTATGTGGATGACGATGTCATTCTTCCGCCACGTTTTGTTGAAGAGGTGATTGGCTTCTTTATTAAAAACAGGGACGCCGTTGGGGCTGGTGGAAAAGTAATTCCGAAGTATGAAGATGGCAAAGAACCTGAATGGATAAGTAAATATTTGATGGGTTTTCTGGGGAAAGTAGATTATGGGAATGCCATTTTACAATTTGACAAAACCATGAAATACCCGGCAGGCTGCAATATGATTTACAAAAAAGAGATTCTTGAAAGGGCAGGTGGGTTTAATAACGAATTAAAATTCCGGAGCGATGATAAATACATTTTTTATAAAATAAAATCAATTTCTGATGAAATATACTATCTGCCGGATGCCTGGCTATATCATTACATTGACAGTTACCGGCTTGAATTAAAAAACTTTAAAACACTTTTTCTTAAAACCGGAAATGAAGAAAAAAAGCGTGTGTTTTCTGAGAAAGGTAGTTATGGAGTAATAAAAAAACTTTTTGAATACCTCGCAAAACTGGGCGCTTCGCTCGTCTTGTACTTTGTTTTTTTAGCGAAGGGGAAATCAGTCAAAGGAAAATATGTGGTCATTTCCCAATGGTGTACGTTAAAGGGGTTTTTAAAGAAAGATGTTTTTGTGAGATGATTTATGAATGTTCCAATGGTTTGCATGGTGGAGATATTAATTCATTAAGAATAGTTTATAATTCAAAATCAATTTCTCCCTTTCAGCATAGGCACAAACGAAAAATTAGAAAAGGTTTCTTCATCTAAACCACCCTCTTCATTTTTGGTAATGCGCATCATTTTTTGAATGCCGTCTTCATCCAGAGGAATCACCATCCTGCCACCCGTTTTTAATTGTTCAATTAAAAGCGGGGGAATGAAAGGCGCGGCAGCTGTAATTAAAATTTTATCGAACGGCGCATAAGTAGGCAAGCCTTCAAATCCATCTCCATAAAAGAATTTTATGCCGGGGTATTTAGATTTTAAAATAAAATTTTTATTCAGTTCAAATAATTTTCTTTGCCGCTCAATGGTAAATACATGGGCGCCCATTTCAGCAAGTACAATCGCCTGGTAAGCGCTTCCTGTGCCTATTTCAAGTATTTTGTCATAGGCGGCTACTTCCAGTAACTGTGTTTGATAAGCAACGGTGTAGGGCTGCGAAATCGTTTGTCCTTCACCGATAGGGAATGCCCTGTCCTGGTAAGCGATCTGCTCCAGTGCAGTATCCAAAAAATAATGACGTGGTATGTTCATCATTGCCCGCAATACGCGTTCATCGCTGATCCCTTTTTCTTTTATAGAATCTATTAATTTTTTCCTCAGCCCTTTATGCCGGTAAGAATCTTCAAACTTTCGCATGGGCGCAATTTAAAAAATTGCTTGGACAATGTTACAAACCAATTAACAATTGAAAAATTAACAGGCATAGCTTTTGTCTGAATAAAAAACATGAAAAATATGTTACCTCTTATTTTCTTAGTGGCCGGTTTGATGTCCGGATGTAATTCTAATAAATCAAAAACTTCAAGGGATAAAAAAATAAGTAAAAGAGATTATAGCATTACAAAAAAGAACGCCTATAATGATCTTTTTTTGGATAGCCTGGCTGTGGTAAATTACATTGTAACCAACGAACTCCCTGATTCTATTTCCCGCCGTATCATCAGCTTTTACAATACGCGTAATTATGAATTCGCGTGGTTCTCTTCTGATGGGTTATCCGAACAGGCTATGGGTTTTTCCAGTCTTCTGCATTTTACAGGCGACACTTCTGCGAGGCAAAAAAAATTAAAAAAAATAATGGATGATTTGATGGGCGCTGATAACCTGAAACTTACTGAAGCCAATACAACTTTCATCAACACGTAACTTCTATTAACCGAAAGACTGATTGACTATACCCTTTCCAATTATCAAAAAGGATTTGCAAAAAGAAAAGAAGTGGAACGGTTTATCCCTTTTAAAAAGCAAGATCCCATTTATCTTTCCGATTCATTATTGAACAAAAAACATAAGGACAATAAATATTTTTCCGATATAAATAAGCCTTATAAATTATTAGCTGACCAATTGAAAAAATATGTGGAACTAACTAAAAGGAATGAGTGGGTGCCTATAAACGGTAACGCTAAGATATTCAAAGATGGAAATGCTTCTCCTCAAATCGCGGCCATGAAGAGAGATCTTTTTTTAACCGGTGATTTGCCTCAAAAAGATTCTACAGAAACCTTCGATGAAAATCTGAAAAGCGGTATAAAGAATTTTCAGGTCCGTTTTGGTTTTACACCAGATGGAAAGGTAACTTCTGCACTGCTGGAACATTTAAAGATAACGCCTATAGAAAGGGTTAAACAAATATTAATCAACATGAATCGCATGAGATGGATTCCTGCAGAACCGGACGGGGCCCTCATTTTGGTGAATATTCCCGCCTTTATTTTACACTTTTATAACGATGGAAAAAATGTTTTTTCTATGCCCGTGGTGGTGGGTAAGGAAGGCCATAATACCACGCTTTTTTCCGATCTGCTTACTACCATTGTGTTCAGTCCCTATTGGAATGTTCCTGCCAGCATTGTAAAAAATGAAATAGTTCCGGGCATCGAAAAAGACAATAATTATCTTGTAAATCATGATATGGAAATTACCGGACAAAGAGACGGGCTACCCGTAGTACGTCAAAAACCTGGTTCCGAAAACTCCCTTGGAAAAGTGAAATTTTTGTTTCCTAATAGTTTCAATATTTATTTTCATGACACGCCGGCGAAAAGCCTTTTTGATAAAGACGTGCGTGCTTATAGTCACGGATGTATCCGCCTGAGTGATCCGGAGAAAATGGCAAATTATCTTTTAAAAAATAATGCTGAATGGACTCCTGAAAAGATTACCGAAGCGATGAACAGCGGTAAGGAGCAGTATGTAAAACTGAAAGACCCTGTTCCTGTTTTTATCACTTATTATACTGCCTGGGTAGATGATAACGGAACGCTCAATTTTAGAGATGATATTTATGATCATGATAAGAGAGTGGCAGAGAAAATGTTTTTATAAGAATCAAGATTTTTCCGGAAAGGGAAATATTGTTTTGGCTAAAGCCAAGAGCAAAAATTCCTTTTATTGAATTGGTATTGTCAATTGCGTTTGAATTACCCTATTGAATTGCCACGCGCGTGGATCAATGAACTAAGTATTCCCGGCTTTAGCCAAAAGCTTTTTTGCGATTTACGAAATAACTCCTGATTTTTGATATAAGCTTTTATGTCCTTTTCCTAAAGGAATAATTATAATATTCATACCAGCTAATAAAAAGAGTATGCCATTCATTAAAGTACATATCCATTTTGTATGGAGTACCAAAAACAGAGAACCATATCTTTCAACAAAAGAAATGAGACAAAAGGTTTGGCAGCATATAAGAGAAAATGCAGAGAATAAAGGAATTTTTGTTGATTTCATTAATGGGCATAAGGAACATTGTCATTGTCTGGTTTCATTATGATCGGACCAAACAATAGAAAAACTAATGCAACTAATAAAAGGAGAATGTTCTTTTTGGATAAACAAGCAAAGTGATTTTCTTGAGAGCCTGGGTGGAAAAAAGTTTGAATGGCAGAATGAATATTTTGCCGTTTCAGTATCTGAATCGCAAATTGATAAAGTAAGAAACTATATAAAAAATCAGGAAGAGCATCACAAGCATAAAACTTTCCAGGAAGAGTATGATGAATTCATTTTAAGGTTTGGTTTCCAAAAATTCAAAGATAAATAGGTTTAGATGAGGATAATTTGATTTGTAACTATTAATTGGATTGGATAAAAATACTTTTGATAGAACAGAAGAATCAAAGTGGAAAAGTCTTTGGCTGAAGCCGGAGAAACCTTAAATTATTATCTTACAGCTAAAGCGGCAAGCAATTTAATATGAATTCCCTTAGTGAATGTGAATCGCTTTACCGAATTGTCATGATGAATTTACACACTGAATCGCCATGTGCTCAGCACGAACGAATGAAATAAGATTTCCTGCTTTAGCCAGGAGAAACAATTCATTCAATAAAGAGAAATATTACTTTGGCTAAAGCCAGGAACAAAAGACCTTTAGACCCTACAGCTAAAGCTGTAGGCAATTCAATAAGAAATTGTCTTTTTAAATTGACTTTTTTTGAATTTGCTTTTTGAATTGCCACGCGCTTTAGCGCGTGGATCAAATAAAATAAAGTTTTGCTGGCTTTGGCCAAAAAAAATGTCCTGCCTTTAAAGGAAAATATTACAAGCGTTCTTTGATTCACCTCTCAAAATTTTGCCAATGGTTTTAGTACCTTGCGCCCTTTATTAGAACCTGGAAGACAAAATCTGTCCTAATAATAATGAGATTTAAATACCTCTAAAAAACTTCTGAAAAAAAGAATGGCGAAAACGAATAAAGAAGAATACAAACACAGCGACTCAGGATTATCGGGTCAGTACAAAACATGGTTCCTGGATTATGCCAGTTATGTAATTCTTGAGCGCGCGGTTCCGGCGATTGAAGACGGATTAAAACCGGTGCAAAGAAGAATTTTACATGCCATGAAAGAAATGGATGATGGTCGTTTCAACAAAGTGGCCAACATCATCGGGCAGAGTATGCAATACCATCCGCACGGCGATGCCAGCATTGGCGATGCCATTGTAAATCTGGGGCAAAAGGAATTGCTGATAGAAACCCAGGGGAATTGGGGAGATGTGCGAACGGGGGATGATGCGGCGGCGCCACGCTACATTGAAGCGCGCCCCAGTAAGTTTGCCCTTGAAGTAGCCTTTAATAATAAAACTACCCACTGGCAGCTTAGCTACGACGGACGAAAAAATGAGCCCGTTACTTTGCCTATGAAATTCCCTTTGCTTCTTGCGCAGGGGGCAGAAGGTATAGCTGTAGGGCTTGCTACAAAAATTCTTCCTCATAACTTTTGTGAATTAATTGAAGCCTCCATAAAATATTATAAAGGGAAAAAATTTGAACTCTACCCGGATTTTATAACGGGAGGAATGATAGATGTTACGCATTACAACGATGGTATTCGTGGAGGCAAAGTGCGCGTGCGCGCAAGGATTGAAGAACTTGATAAAAAGACGCTGGTTATTAAAGACGTGCCTTATGGCACTACCACTACGCAATTAATAGAAAGCATTATCAAAGCCAACGACAGCGGCAAAATAAAAATTAAAAAAGTTACGGACAACACCGCTGCCGAAGTGGAAATACATGTGGATCTGGCTCCCGGCATTTCGCCGGACATAACGATTGATGCCTTGTATGCTTTTACCGATTGTGAAGTTTCTATTTCTCCCAACGCGTGTGTTATTGAAGGCCAGAAGCCACGGTTTCCGGGAGTGGTGGAACTGCTGCAGCTTTCAGCAGACTTTACCCGTGAATTATTGAAAAAAGAACTGGAAATAAAGCTCCGGGAATTGCAGGAAAAGTGGCATTATACTTCCCTTGAAAAGATATTTTTTGAAGAAAAGATCTATAAAGAACTTGAGAAAAAACATGAAACCTGGGATAAGGTAATTATCGCTATTGACAAAGCATTTGTTCCTTACAAAAATTTATTTAAAAGAGACATAACAAGGGAAGATATTTTAAAACTAACGGAGAAGCCTGTACGCAGAATTTACAAGCTGGATATTGATGAACTGAATGAACAAATAAAATCTCTTGAAGCAGAAATAACCCAGGTGAACCACCATCTTGCCAACTTAACAGACTTTGCCATTTCTTATTATGAAGAATTATTAAAGAAGTTTGGTAAAGGCCGTGAGCGCAAAACGGAGATCAGGCTTTTTGATACCATCCAGGCAAAGTCAGTTGCTATTGCCAACACAAAAATTTATGTAAACCGTAGTGAAGGATTTGTGGGCACCAGCCTTAAAAAAGATGAATTTATAGATGACTGCAGCGATCTTGATGATATTATCGCTTTTACCCGGTCGGGCAAAATGAAAGTAGTAAAAGTGGCTGATAAAGTTTTTATTGGCAAAGACATTCTTCATGTAGCGGTGTTCAGGAAAAATGATGAACGCACCACCTACAACATGATTTATGCAGATGGTAAAAAAGGGATCAGCTATGCCAAGCGCTTTCATGTAACCAGTGTTACCCGCGATAAGGAATATGATCTTACCAAGGGCGATGAAAAAAGCAGGGTGCATTATTTTAGCGTGAATCCGAATGGGGAAGCGGAAGGGGTAAGAATTCTTTTAACGCCAGGCTGTAACGCCAGGAATAAAGAGCTTGATTTTTATTTTGAAACAATGGAGATAAGGAGCCGGTCAAGTATGGGAAACCAGGTAACTAAATACCCGGTAAAATCTATCAGGCTTTTTGAAAAGGGGAAATCAACACTTGACCAGCGCAAACTTTGGTTTGATGATACTTTTGGAAGGCTGAACGTGGATGAAAAAGGAAAGCTGTTAGGTAATTTTGATGGCGATGATAAAATCATAGTGATTTATAAAGATGGTAATTATGAAATAACGGGGCAGGAAATAACACAGCGTTTTGAAACAGACGATATTGAATTGATTGAAAAATTTGATCCTGAAAAAATTATAACCGCGGTATATCTTGATGCTGAAAAATTGCAATACAATGTGAAGCGTTTTAAAGTGGAGACCAATACAATCAATACCAAATTCCTTTTTATAAAAGAAGGCAAAGACAACAGGCTGATAAAAGCTACTACCGCTAAAGAGCCTATTCTTGAAATGCAAAGTGGTCGTGGGTCCCAGGTACGCAGAGCAAAAATAAAGCTGCATAAAGTGGTAGATATTATGGGCTGGCGGGCTATTGGAAATAAGCTTACGGATTATTCCAAAAGCGATGAGATGGACTGGGTGAAAGTGGAAGTTCCAACAGGGCAACAAAATTTATTTGAGGAAGAAGAATAACATCTGAGGTATGATTTCATTTCTCCAAACCTGCATTTGAAATCTGTTTTACGAAATTCTCTATTTAATTATTTAAACAACGCTTTCAATTCCGAAGCATCTTCAGTTTTCATTTTGCCACCAAGGATCAGGCGGAGTTGACGGCGGCGCAAGGCGCTTTCATAAAGAGATTTCTCTTCTTCCGTTTCGGGAATCAATTGAGGAACCGGCTGAGGCTTACCATTATTGTCGAGCGATACAAAAGTATAATACGCTTCATTGCTTTTATAGCGATGCTGTTTGATGATGTCTTCACCCCACACGTTCAAATGCACTTCCATACTGGTGTTGAAGGCGCGTGTTATTTTGGCTTCTATGTGAACTACATTGCCAAGTATTACCGGGTTGGTAAAAGAAATATTATCCACCGATGCTGTAACCACCGGTGCACTGCAATGTTTGGAGGCGGAAAGTGCGGCGGCTATATCCATCCAATACATCAATCTTCCACCCATTAAATTTCCGAAAAGGTTGGTGTCATTGGGCAATACCAATTCGGTCATTACAATTAAACTTTCTGCAGCTTTTTTTGAAATCATCTAAATTTTTTTTTGCAAAGATACAAATGTAGAAAAGGTTGGCAGCCTTTGATATGTAGGGAAAATTTAAATGGTGCCAATTAAAATTTGGTGAATCCTTTATGATTTCAGAATTTCGGCTTTCAAATTTTATTGAATGAATATTTCCTTTGAAGACACCGAAACTGCATTTGCTTATAAAACCAATTCCGAACTTAAAAAAGCCTTGTTTATTTTTTCTTCCATGGGAAAACAGTGGCTGGTAAAACTGGGTTTGTGGTTAACTCCCCTGACATTGAAGCTCGGTTTGCCGGTGAAAGGAATTATTAAGAGAACTATTTTTGGACAGTTCGTGGGTGGCGAAACATTGCAGGAAACATCCGCTGTTGCTGAAAAGTTGGGGAGGTTTCACGTACAGGTCATCCTGGATTACGGCGTGGAAGGCAAGGATGGTGAAGAGAATTATGATGAGGCGATGCTGGTATTTATCAGGGTAATTGAATACGCCGCCTCTCAGCCAAATATCCCTTTCATGAGCGTGAAGCTGACGGGTTTTGCAAGATTTGAATTATTGCAGAAACTGGATGAATCCTCTGTTTATACAGACATAGTTCAGGGAAAGGTTGCTTTGGAAATACTTACAGAAAGCGAAAAAGAAGAATGGCAAAGGATAGTGCACCGGTTAGAAAAAATTTGTGAAAGTGCAAAAGAAAATAATATTGGCGTATTGATTGATGCAGAAGAAACGTGGATACAGGATCCGGTGGACGCGCTTACCACGCAATTGATGCAAAAATATAATAGTGAAAAAGCAGTGGTGTATAATACTGCACAACTCTACAGGAATGACCGGTTGCAATTTATTAAAGACAGCAATCAGTTTGCGAAGCAAAATAATTTTAAAGCAGGTTTAAAATTGGTAAGAGGCGCGTACATGGAAAAGGAGAGGGAGCGCGCTGCTGAAATGAATTATCGTTCGCCCATTAATATAGATAAGCAAACCACTGATGATAATTATAATGCAGCTTTAAAATATTGTTTGGATCCCGTTAATCAGGTTTACACAGTAATAGGCTCGCACAATGAATATAGTAATCTATATGCCACAGAATTAATGGAGGATTATGGGCTTCCGCTGAATTCAGAACAGGTACATTTTTCACAATTATACGGCATGAGTGATAACATTACTTTTAACCTCGCTAAAGCCAATTGCAATGTAAGTAAGTACCTGCCCTTTGGCCCAATAAAAGATGTGATCCCTTACCTGATGCGGCGTGCACAAGAAAATTCATCAGTAAGCGGACAAACCGGAAGACAATTGTTGTTGATAAAAAAAGAGTGTAAACGGAGAGGAATCTGATTCAATTGTAAAGGTTTTACTCTTGGTAAAAAAACATGCAACCCAAGGTAGAGTCAATCCTTTTTATTGAATTTTTATTACCCGGCCTTCCACCAATGCAAATACATTATCGGTTTTTAAAGGAGTTATTTTTGACAAGCCGGTGAATAAACTAAATGCCGGGAGCACGGCATATTTTTTACCAAAATAAAAACAGGGTAATTGTAAGGATTGTTTTCCCATTCCCTCTACTCTTATTCCCGGATGAATATGGCCTGAGAAAGTGAAAAGCAAATCGTTCTGCTCTCCATTAGATGTAGTGATATCATGGGTAAAACAAAAATTCTTTATTATCAATTCTTTTTCAAAAGTTTCAATATTGGCTTCTTTATAAAATGGAATGGGCAATATATCATGGTTCCCTTTTATTAAAAAGATTCTGACTTCAGGAATATCATTTCTCCATTTTAAAAAAAAATCAATTTCTTTATTGGCATGGCTATGAAACATGTCGCCGGCAATGATAAGCACAGATGGCTTAAAGAATTGAATTTGATTAAAAAGGCGGTGGAGGTCTTCTTTATAAATATTTTGAGGGATGCCAATTCCTGATTTTCTGAAATGCCCCGATTTGCCAAAGTGAAGATCCGAAAGGATCAATGCTTTTTCTTCTTCCCAAAAAATGCACCGGGAAGAAGAAAGCCATAAAGTTTGCTGTTGAAATAAAAATGGGAGAGGGGCGGTCAATCTTTTTTTTGAATAGCAAGATATAAAAACAAGAACAAAAAATTAGTTAAGAAAAATAGGTGTATTTTAAATTGTCGTCGGTTGTTGGCACATCAACCGGTGTGCCCCTCGTGGGCGATGTGCCCCCAACTTCCCTTGCCGCTGCCATGCGAAAATTAGTTAAAAAAATTATTTTTTTTATTTCCCCAATTGCAATTGCATTCTTTTTACCCTGTCTTCCAGTTTTTCAGAAGAGAGATTTTCTCTCATGCTATCTACTTTTATAGGAAAACAAAATGGCGTCAGGCTTTTGGGAAAGGTAATAACGATCTTTGCCTGTTGAATTCTTTCGAGCATATTTCTTAGCCGCTGCTCTTCCATTTGTTGCTCCATCACTTCGTTGTAGGCCTGCCGGAGTAACAAATTTTGCGGGTCGTATTCTGAAAGTACATTAAACAGTAGAGAAGCTGAGGATTGAAGATGCCGGGCTTTTTTCTGTTCACCAGGGAAGCCCTGGAAAATTAATCCACCAATGACCGCTATGTCGCGAAATTTTCTTTTTGCCATTTCCACGCTGTTTATACTTCGCTGAATATCTGCCAATAAATTTTCCGGAGAAAAGAGCTCGTACGAATTGGTATCATCTAAAGGTATCGGTTGATCGCTGAGCAATTCAAAACCATAATCGTTCATGGCAATCGAAAAAGTAATGGGCTTTATAAGACTGATGCGGTAGGCTAAAATAGCCGCCATGGCTTCATGTACCAATCTTCCTTCAAAAGGAAATACAAAAAGATGGTAGCCTTCTTTGGTTTCTATTTGTTCAATTAGTAATTCGTTTTCCTGGGGCACATGAGAAAGATATTGCTGCAATTCAAAAAGAGGTTGCAGTACTTCAAGTTCCTTATCCTTTTTTTTCCTGTTTGTATTATGGTTTATATCCGGGCGGCCTTCATCAATTTTTTTTCTTAGCATGAAACCCAGGTTCGCTGAGAGTGGCATTCTTCCGCCCTGCCAGCTTGGTATCATAGATTTTTTTGAGTTGGATTTTTTTACCATGGCTGTCATGTCTTTTATCATAATAAACTCCAGGGTTCTTCCAGCTAATGTAAATACATCGCCGGGTTGCATCCGGGCAATGAACCATTCTTCAATAACACCTACATAACCCCCACTTAAAAATTTTACTTTCAGCATAGGGTCGCTCACGATGGTTCCTATGTGCATCCGGTGGCGCATGGCAATTCTCCGGTTGTTTATTTTATAAAGCCCATCAATAATTTCTATTTTTTTATAATCATCATATTGCTGCAAGGCAACGCCACCTTCAGTTATGAAGTGTAGCATCTGTTTCCATTCCTCCTCAATAATATCGCGGTAACAATAAGTGGATCTTATTTCCTTGAAAATATTTTCCGGCATAAACCCATCAGAAATGGCGAGCGTACTCAAATATTGCAACAATACATCAAAGCATAATATCCGGGGCTCGCGGCTTTCAATCAGGTTTATTTTTGTGGCTTCTTTCAAAGCGGCTGCCTCCGTCAATTCTAAAGAATGGGTGGGCAAAAAATAAATTTTACTTACATCGCCCGGGCCGTGGCCGCTTCTTCCGGCCCTTTGGAGAAACCTTGCCACCCCTTTTGGAGAACCTACTTGAATCACAGTTTCTACTGGGCGAAAATCCACACCCAGGTCAAGACTTGCGGTACACACCACCGCTTTTAGTTTCCCGGAATGTAAATTTTCTTCCACCCAAAATCTAAGGTCCTGTTCAATACTTCCATGGTGTAATGCGATAGCGCCAGACAGGTGCGGGCAAGCCGTGAGCAAAGCCTGGTACCACATTTCACTCATGCCACGTGTGTTGATAAAGATGAGGGTAGTCCTGCTCTCCATTATGATGGGAATTACTTTATCCACAAGTTTGATCCCCAAATGCCCGGCCCATGGGAATGTTTCTATTTCGTCCGGGAATATGGATTCAATAGAAATCCTTTTATCCATTTTTGCCGTTACAATTTCATGAGGTTTATTTTCTTTTTCTAAAATAGAAAGAGGGGAGAGTAGCACTTCTTTTGCTTGCATCAAATTTCCTATGGTGGCGCTGATGCCCCAAATGCATAGTGCGCATTTATCGGTTGGTACCCGCGAAGCATGTATTTCCACGTGCTCATTGCAAATGGCTACCAGTCGCGACAGCGCCAGTTCTACCTGCACACCGCGTTTGCTTCCCAGCAGCTCGTGCCATTCGTCTATGGCAATTATTTTTAAGGATTTAAAGACATCGGGATATTTTTTTTGTGCCAGTAAAAGATGTAGGCTTTCGGGAGTAATGAGTAATATTTCAGGAGTTTGTCTTTTTTGTTTCTGCCTTTCGCTTATGCTGGTGTCGCCATTGCGGATACCTACTTTCCAATTCATTCCCAGCTCAAAGAGTACTTCTTCCATGGCACGTCCCAGGTCCTTTGCCAGTGCACGCAATGGAGTTATCCAAAGAAGCTGTAAACCGTTTTTGCTTTTTGTTTTATAATCTCCCGGATGGTTATTGATGAACTGTATCACGGCTCCCAGAAAAACAGAAAAGGTTTTCCCACAACCGGTGGGCGCATTTACCAACCCTGATTTGTTATTAATAACATGCTGCCATGTTTCTTCCTGGAATTGAAAGGCAGAAAAGCCCTTCTGATAGAGCCAGTTTTTTATAACGCCGTATCCTTTGGATGTTTCTAATTTCACAAAACCAAATTAAGCACAAATAGTAGATGTATCTTTTTTGGTTTAAAAATAAACTGTCTTTTATTTTTAAACAATGTTGCCGGATGATTATGAATTTATTTTTTCTTGGGCGCTGATTTCTTTGGCACCTTATCGCCTTCTTCTCTTGCCTCGGATAGCCCTATGGCAATGGCCTGTTTGGGATTGGTTACTTTTTTGCCGCTGTTGCCGCTTTTAAGTTTGCCTTCATGCATTTCATGCATTGTTTTCTCTACTTTTTTTTGCGCCACTTTTGAATACTTTGCCATGATGAAAAATTTATAGATTCATAATAAAAAGGAATACGAAATACTATGCCAGATTGCCGCTAAGATTGCCAACCTTTAAATCGCGCATCCAATCTTTTCTACCGCCTTAAATAATATTCAGATCACGGATTTCTTTCTCATATTTTTTGGGCAAAATCAATTTCTTTATTGAATTATCTAAGTGAAAACTTCGGCTTAATTTATAAAGAGGCAATGCAAAAGTTAGTAATGAAATTCTTTTGAAATAAAGCAGCCGCCTCACTTTTTCGGGTACGATGCATTTCTGACATTCAATGAGAAGAAAATAGCGCACCCTTCCCAAATGTTTTTTATACTGATTGAAAAGGTCAATCGTGTAGTTGCTGTTTTCCATATCGTTTTCCATGTCATGCTTTCGTTGCTGCAGCCACGTTGAATAGTTGATAGCCAGCCCTTGTAGTTTCATACGGCATCCAAATCTATAAAAGACATTAAAGACTTCTTCCTTTTCTGCCGCAGACAATTTTCTTTCCAACACTTCAAAGGAGGCAATGGAATAATGAATGAGCATATACAGCACATCACGGTAAGCCCAGTCTGGAATGGTCTTTCCCCGGTTATTTTCCACTACTTTATGAATGGTATAAATGGAGTCAATTGTTTTTAAAGCGCTCTCATTTTCTGCAAAGATTATTTTTCTTGCGTAGCTTACCGTAGAAAATAAACGGTCTAATGGATTGGTGGGAAGCCTTCCTGTAAAGTAGAGCCAATCAACCGCTTTGTTCAATGCAAATTCAGCGGCGGCTCCTGCAAAAATGAAAAGTATGGTATCACTTTTACCCCATATCTTTCTTACAATAGAATTTTTTTGAACAAAGTATTCCATTAAAAAAACTTTTTAAACACTGCAAGAAGGATGGTTATTACCAGGCTGAAGACAATCATAGTTGCCAATGGAAAGTAAAAATGAAAATTGTCTTTTTCGATTCTGATATCACCTGGCAGCTTCCCGATCCATTTAAAATAATCATGAAAAAAATAGATGAGCGATCCTGCTATCACAATAAAGATTCCCGTTATTAAAATGTATTTTCCGGTTTGCTGATCCATAATTTTTTATTCTGTTTTTTGAATGCTGCAATAAAAAGAGATCGGGTCCCGGTAAGTGCTCGTTACACTTAGCGTGGCGGTTCCATTATCGAAAATGGTGAAGAGAAATTGCTCCACATCCCTTTGTGTTCCTGGTTTAATAGACACATTCCAGCTATTCCTTTTATCGTTAGTTACTTCATAAGAAAACTGAGTGGAAGTAAATTGAATGCCGCCTTCCGAAGAATTTATGGGCGCCTGGTAGGCTCTTCCGAAATAAGGGAGATAGCTTACGAGTGAGTCTTTTTTTACCATAACATCATAGAGTGAAGTGAGGTGACGCATTCTCCCTCTTAAAGGTGTTACACTTTCGGCAACAAATTTAAATTCATGCGCCTGGATCATATTAAGGGCATCGCCGGGCCCGATAGCAATAACTTTTTTTGAAGAAGTACATTGAAATAAAACGAGCGCCAAAAATAAAAAGGCAATACCGGTTACAAGAGATTGAATGGGTCTTATTTTCATAGTATTCATTTTTATTTTGAATACCACAAATACTGAACCGCCAATTTTAAGAGAATGTGAAATTTTAATGAGTAATTATTTTAAATGAATGCCAATGATGAGAAACAAGGCGCAGATAATAAAGAGAAGAATGAGCAAAGGATAAATAAATTTCCACCAGGCTTTCAGACTTACATTTACCAGGGCAAGCGACGGAAGTATTAGGCCGGTAGGCGTCATAAACCCCATGATGCCCATTCCAAACAAATACGAATTTACAATTTCACGGCCGGGTACATTTACCATCACCGCAAGGCCACCTATTATAGGCATCGTTAACACGGCCATTCCAGATGAAGAAGAAATAAACAAAGTGAAGATGATAAATAATATAAGTAACACAATTATAAATAACGAAGGCGCCATGCCGCTTACCAGTTGGGTGGAATAATAAAGAACTGAATCACTGATGTGGCCATCGTTTAAAATAATGGTAACGCCGCGTGCCACGCCCACTATAAAGGCCACTGCCAACATTTCTTCGGCGCCTTTTATAAATTGGGAAAGAAATTTATTTTCACCGGTACGGGTAATTACGGCAATTAAAATAGATACGCCGAGGAATAGAGCTGTCATCTCTGTAAGCCACCAGTCGAAGAAAACCACTCCCGCAATCATGGTTAAAAAGGTGAACAGGAAAAGCATAAGCAACCCCTGGGTTCTCATGCTCAATGGAGCCGCTGCCTCTGCGCTTTTAATAGTTTCATAGGGTGAAATAGTGACTCCGTCTGTTCGTAATACAATAGATTTAGAAGGATCTTTTTTCACCTTTTGTGCATAGCGCACGAGGTACCAAATGGTAACACCGGTGGAAATAGCAAACATCAGTACTCTTCCGCCCAATCCATCGGCCCAGTTGACACCCGCTGCATTAGACGCGATGATAGTGGAGAAAGGGTTGGTGAAAGAAGACAACGTTCCTAATTGCGTTCCTCCAAATATTACAGCCACAGGTACTAACAAATCGTAGCCGGCAGCCAGAAACAAAGGAACCATTACCGGATAAAAGACCAGGGCTTCTTCCGCCATTCCATAAGAAGCGCCGGCAAAGGAAAATAAAAAAGTCAGGGTAATGATGAGCCATGCCTCCCGGCCTTTCATTTTGTAAGAAAGAGAAGTGAGGCCTTTTACCATGGCGCCGGTTTCATGAAAAACTTTCATAAAACCACCGATTATAAAGAGAAATAAAATGATGTCAATGGAATCCATGATTCCCTTCAAAGGCGCTTCCAGTATATCTATTGGCCCCTGGCTATTCTCCGGCATCACATGGAAGGTGCCGGGAACTGCCACCGCCTTCCTGATGGCTCCTGAAGAAAATTTTGCCGGTGGAATTAAAATGTGGAGACTGTCTAATGTCTTTTGTGAAAACGATACATTGATTTCGCCGGAATCAGTGTGGTATTTAAAAGTGTTGTCCTGGAAGGCAAGGGTATCATACCTGCCGGCCGGAACCAGCCATGTGGCTATTGCGGCAACAACGATTACGATCATGAGAATAGTAATGGGAGAAAGTAATTTTCTTTTCATTCTTTTTAATGAGAGAGTGAATATAAATAATCCGTCAGATTATGAGGGAAAATTTTCGGCAACGGTTTTTGAAGCACCCCACTTTCCGTCATGGCGA
This sequence comes from Ginsengibacter sp., assembly GCA_039915005.1. Taxonomy (GTDB): domain Bacteria; phylum Bacteroidota; class Bacteroidia; order Chitinophagales; family Chitinophagaceae; genus Ginsengibacter. The sequence continues at coordinate 9,895 of JBDSOE010000106.1, read as the reverse complement.
TGCGCCAAGAATAGAGTTGTGATGATAAAAACTTCCGGCGCAGAAGCCTATTCGAAAGTAGAAGACAGGCGGGCCATCTCCTAACCAGAAAAAGAAAGACGAGCATAGTATGAGATTGCCACGGCGCAGAAGGTTCTTTTTGGTGAGAAGTTTGTGAGTGCGCCTCGCAAAGACGGAAACTTCCCGCGCAGAAGTTTGCCCGAAAGTAGAATACAGGCGGGCCATCTCCTATCCAGTAAAAGTAAGACGAGCATAGTATGAGATTGCCACGGCGCGGTTGATTCGTTTTGGAGAGAAGTTTGTGAGTGCGCCTCGCAAAGACGGAAACTTCCGGCGCAGAAGCCTATTCGAAAGTAGAATACAGACGGCGCATCTCATCATTGATAAAAATCCGGCCGAACTGTACCAAAGGCAGAGATAGGTATAAGCCCGGCCTTTCCTACTTTTCCTTGTACTATATTGCGGCTTATTTGCAAGCGCTTATTTACTTATTACTAAAAAAAACTAATTTTTTATGGCAGTCCTAATCTTACCTTTTTTCGTTGCTGTAGTGGTTATCTGGACCATTACCAGGTACCATCAATTTACAAAAACAAAGTTGAAAGTGGATGAGAGTTGGGGCGATGTTCGGGCTTGTTGTAAGAAACACTTTGGCCTAATTCCTAAACTGGAAAGCATTGCGAAGATAGGCGCTGCCCATGAAAATAAAATTTTTGAGGAAATAGTACAGGCATGCAATGCCGCAGTAGCAGTGCGTGCGGGTAATGTACAGGGTGCCGCGCAGGCCCACGGGGCATTAAGCGATACTTTAAAATGCTGGCTTGTGGTTGCAAAAGATTTCCCCGAATTAAAAACCAGTCAGGGTTTTATAGAATGGCAAAGCGCATTACAAAATACAGAAGCAGCTCTTGAAAAGGCAGGCAGTAATTACAACACGGTAGTAAAAAATTACAATACAGCCATACAGCAATTTCCGAACGCTCTCTTTGCCAGCTTTGCCGGGTATAAGGCGCGTGAACTGTATGAGATGCACCATTTGGAAAGACGTACCTAAATGTCTGAAACAGGATTTTCGGGAATGTCTGAATCGGAATTTTCGGGATTAAGGAATTCTCAGGATGGAAGCAAACAGGGAGGTTTTGAAAACCTCTTTGGTTTTTACTTCCACTCCCGGTGTCGGTCAACAAATAATAACCAAAAGCCCCGACGAATTTCTTTTTGACGGGGGCTTTTTTATGGGGGCTTTCGGTTATTGTTCTTAATGTAAGCGGCTGGTACTTTTAATGGAACCTAAAACCTAATTGTAAACCATAATATTGAATGTTCAAATTATCGTTAAGGATATCAACCATAAATAACCTGGTAACCAGCTTTCTTTTATGACCAAGAAACCCTGTTACGGCAAACTTAAAACCATAATCACGAGTAAAACCAACAGCTTCAATAGAGTGCCATGCCGGTCCTATGGTTGTTGAAAGGGCAAATGTTTTTGATACGAAAAGTTGCGGACCTGCATTTATGGTGTAAATGGTAGCGCTTTTATTTTCTCTTCCCTGGGCATCAACTATTAAATATTTGTCACCGATAAACCGGTTTCCGCTTGTTTCTACCAGCAGTTGAAGTTTATGCTTTGCAAAAAAAATGCATCTATATTTATTCCCAAACCTGTTTCATTAGTACAAACCCTCCGCACCGTGGCAATCTCATACTATGCTCATCTTACTTTTACTGGTTATGAGATTGCTCCTGCGCCGGAAGTTATTATCAATTAGAAACTATTTTCATTTTAGCCGGTTTAGAATAAGGTAATAAGGTTGAAGTATTGAGAATTCATTGTTCTACTAAGGTTTTGAAAACTTCCTAAAAATTTTGAAAGTGATTTGATAACCTTAGAATGATTTTGATAAACTTTAGTAGAATATTTCATTTCTAATCCTTTAACCTTAGTAGCTTATTTTCAACGTTCACACAACTTGTGAATAAGCTACTAAGGTTTATTGGAGATAAATTAAAACTGTATATTAACTTCTTTCGAAATTGCATTACAAAAATCATTTCGTCAGTACATCAAAATATTAATTAGCCAGAAAGATTATTCTTTTCTAAAAACTTAATTTCGATAAAAATTACTGATGAATAAAATATCCATTTACTGCTTTATCTTTTTCTTTATTGCACTCTTCACTTCCTGTGCGCAGCAGCAAAAAATAAATGCTTTTAAATACGAAACGAACAAAAGCATACGTGTCAAAAAAGGCGCTGTGGTTTCGGCACATGCGCTGGCAAGTGAGGTGGGCGTAAAAATTTTACAGCAGGGAGGAAATGCCGTGGATGCAGCCATTGCCACACAACTTGCCCTGGCGGTGGTGCATCCCAGCGCGGGTAATATTGGTGGCGGCGGCTTTACCATTATTCATTTAAAAGACGGAAAGAATATTTCGATAGACTATCGTGAAGTGGCTCCGGCAAAGGCTTCAAGAGATATGTACTTAGATGCCAACGGAAATCCTCAAATGAATTTATCGCAGGATGGGCATCTGGCAACAGGCGTTCCCGGCTCCATTGCCGGAATATTTGAGTGCATGAAATATGCAAGATTGCCTTTTAAAAAATTGATTCAGCCTGCCATTGACCTGGCGGAAAATGGCCATGTAATTACCGAAATGGATGCAAGAAGCCTCAATGCTACCAAAGATGATTTTATAAAAATGAATACCATCCTTCCGGTTTTTGTAAAACCATCAGGATGGAAAGCAGGCGATACCTTAATTCAGAAGGACCTAGCTAATACTTTAAAAAGAATAAGGGATTTTGGTGAAAAAGGTTTTTATGAAGGTGAAACGGCGAGGCTTATTGTAGAGGAAATGAAAAGAGGTCATGGAATCATTACCGGGGAAGACCTGAAGAATTATAAAGTGAAGAGTCGTGAACCGGTTGTTTTTGATTACAAAGGAAGCACGGTGGTTACGATGCCCCTTCCCAGTAGCGGCGGAATTATTTTGGAACAAATGCTGAAGATGAGCGCCATGAAAAATATTGGCGACATGCAATATGGAACCAGCCAGTCCGTGCAACTGATGACGGAAGTGGAAAGGCGCGCTTTTGCAGACAGGGCAAAGTTTCTGGGCGATCCGGATTTTTATAAAGTACCGGTAAAAACTTTGGTCAGCGATGAATACCTTACAAAGAGAATGAGTGATTTTGTTCCGGGAAAAGCGGGAAACAGTAAAGATATTAAAGAGGGAACCATTAAAGAAAGTGAAGAAACCACTCATTTTAATGTATTGGATAAAGACGGAAATGCGGTATCAGTTACTACCACTTTAAATGGTGGTTATGGCAGCAGGACGGTGGTGGCAGGTGCCGGATTTTTATTGAATAATGAAATGGACGACTTTAGTGTAAAGCCCGGAGTGCCTAATATGTTTGGGGCGGTAGGGCAGGAGGCCAATGCGATAGCGCCGGGAAAAAGAATGCTGAGCAGCATGACGCCCACCATAGTTTTGAAAAATGATAAGCCCTGGATAATTACCGGAACGCCCGGCGGCACTACGATTCCCACCAGTGTGTATCAGACGTTGGTGAATATTATTGATTTTAAAATGACCCCTCAGGATGCGGTAAACTTTCCTAAATTCCATCATCAATGGTTGCCCGACCAATTGTATGTGGAAAAAGATTTTAATAAAAATGTAGTTGAAGAACTGAGACAAATGGGATACAAAATAATGACAAGAGGCGCCATCGGCAGAACAGAAGTAATCATGATTATGCCGGATAAAAGCATTGAAGCTGTAGCCGATCATCGTGGTGATGATGCGGCAGTGGGGTATTAGAGTGATATTGATAACTCATTTTTATCCGGGTATCTTAGAAGCACCCAAAAGGTTAGATTTCCTATAAAAAGTAGAGTATTGAACATTATACAATAATTTGACTATCCTATTAAAAACAATAAGCCACTTCCCATAAAAAAATCCCCCGTCAAAAAGAAATTGACGGGGGATTTGATTATTATTTGTTGACTTACACCGGACTATGTGGTGAATATTCCTGCTTCAATCTGAAATTTGAAATCCACTACACGAGGTACCCAAAGGCATCGTCATTCTTTTTTAATTCCGTATAATTTATTTTATAGAAATCTAAATTGCGGATCAACTCTAAATAATCTTTTCTGTTCGTGAGCTCAATACCTACCAGTGCAGGGCCGGCTTCTTTGTTGTGTTTTTTCATGTATTCAAACCGGGTAATATCATCATGCGGGCCTAATACTTCATTTACAAACTGTTTTAGCGCACCGGGCCTTTGTGCAAAGCGGATCAGGAAATAATATTTCAGTCCTTCAAATAGTAATGACCTTTCTTTGATCTCCTGCATCCGGTCTATATCATTGTTGCCGCCGCTGATAATGCAAACTACATTTTTACCTTTTATTTCTTCTGCATAATCATCCAAAGCTGCAATAGCTAAGGCGCCGGCAGGTTCCGCTACAATGGCATCTTCATTGTATAATTTTAAAATGGCTGTGCATACTTTTCCTTCCGGTACCAGGTGTATTTCATCCAACACTTCTTTGCAAATGGCATAAGTAATATCGCCGGTTCTTTTCACCGCGGCGCCATCTACAAAAGCATCAATTTCTTTCACGGTAATTGGGTGGCCTGCTTTAAATGCTTCAGTAAGAGAGGGCGCGCCGGCAGGTTCCACTCCTATTATTTTAGTAGCAGGCGACAGTGTTTTAAAATAAAAACCTACACCTGATGCCAGGCCACCACCACCGTGAGGTATAAACAGGTAATCAACATTCTGCTGATCTTCCATTATCTCTAAACCAACAGTAGCCTGACCTTCAATGATTTTATAATCATCAAAAGGAGGTATGAAAGTTTTGTTATTCTCTGCTGTATATTTCTTTGCCGCCGCTGCACATTCTTCAAAAGTATCTCCCGTAAGTTTTACTTCAATAAAGCTTTCACCAAACATTTTGGTCTGCTTTATTTTTTGTCGGGGAGTGATTACGGGCATAAATACCACTCCGTGGCAATTCAATATTTTGCACGAATAGGCGAAACCCTGTGCATGGTTTCCGGCACTTGCGCACACCACTCCGCGCTTCAGTTCTTCGGGCGGCAAGGTGCTCATCTTGTTATAAGCGCCCCGCAATTTATAAGAACGCACCACCTGCATATCTTCTCTTTTCAGGAAAATATTGCATTGATATTTCCTTGATAAATTCCGGTTGAGGGTAAGCGGCGTGCGTATGATTACTTCCCTCAACCTTTTTTCAGCCTCAGCAATGTTTTCAATTCCTAATTTAGAAAAAGGCGCCTCCTTTGTGGATTCTTCTTTTGACATATAAATGATTTAAGCAACCCGGTCAGCCTTTTATGATATTTTTAAACTTCTTCATTTTCTACAGGGTTCTGGTTTTCGGGCCTCAAACCTCTTACTACTTTTCCGGCCTGCCACATTTCGCTATCGCGCAATTCTTTTAATTCTGCATCTAATTTTTCTCTGTAATCCGCTTTACTGTTGCTTTGTATAGATAGACTGGCTTCCTTGCCCGTTTTTACGCTTTCGTACAATTCGGCAAATACAGGGCTTGCTGCATCGCGGAATTTCTTCCACCAATCCAATGCGCCGCGCTGTGCCGTAGTAGAGCAATTGGCATACATCCAGTCCATTCCGTTTTCTGCCACCAGGGGCATTAATGATTGGGTGAGTTCTTCCACGGTTTCATTAAATGCCTCAGAAGGGGTGTGGCCATTTTTGCGAAGCACGTCAAACTGTGCTGCAAAGATTCCCTGGATGGCGCCCATTAAAGTACCACGCTCTCCGGTAAGGTCGCTGTAAACTTCTCTCTTAAAGGTGGTTTCAAAAAGATAGCCGGAACCAATGGCAATACCAAGAGAAATTACCCTGTCGAATGCTTTACCGGTAGCATCCTGGAAAATGGCATAGCTGCTGTTGAGTCCGCGTCCTTGCAAAAACATTCTGCGTAAGGAGGTCCCGGAACCTTTTGGTGCTACTAAAAATACATCTACATCTTTGGGAGGAACAATTCCAGTCTGGTCGTTATAAGTGATACCAAAACCATGAGAAAAATACAGGGCTTTGCCGGGGGTTAAATGTTTCTTTACAGTAGGCCACAATGCAATTTGCGCGGCATCACTCAGCAGATAACAAATGATGGTTCCTCTTTGCAATGCCTCTTCAATTTTAAATAAAGTTTTCCCTTCCACAAAGCCATCCTTTACTGCTTTGTCCCAGCTTTTAGAATTTTTTCTCTGCCCTACAATTACATTGATACCGTTTTCTTTTTGATTCAATGCCTGCCCGGGACCTTGTACGCCATATCCTATTACAGCCACTACTTCATTTTTCAAAACTTCCTGTGCTTTTGACAAGGGAAACTCCTCACGTGTAACTACATTTTCAGAGGTCCCTGCAAAATTTAATGTTGCCATGTTTTAATTTTTAGTTTTTTAATAGTTTAATTGTTGTTGTTCTTTAGTTGTCAGTTGTCAGTTATCAGTTATCAGTTGTCAGTTATAAGAATTACAAATCACGGATCACACATCACTAATCACTAATCATTCTTCATTTGCTGATAATTTCGATTTCTCTACTTCTATCAGTTTATCAATCTGCTGCTGCACTTTGTACGCTTTATCGAAAGTGGTATTCAGGATAAAGCTCGCAGCGCCTTTATAGATATTTTCCTGAAACTCAAAAGCTGTCAGGCTTTTAATGCGTACTCTTCTTCTGTTGCAGATGTTGATCATACGGTTCAAAACGTTGAACCCATTATCTGCAAAAACATCTAAGGTGAAATCTGTATTCATACAATTATTTTTATTGGTCTGTATTTATTTTATTTTTTATTTTGGATAAAACTTCCTCTCATTCTAATCTTATTTCACTTACGCTGGCGCCGGATGGTATCATCGGGAAAACGTTATCTTCTTTTTCTACTTTTACCTCAAGAAAATACGGGCCTTCATGTGCCAGCATTTCCTGCAATGCAGGCAGCAGGTCTTCTCTTTCAATTACTTTCTTTGCTTTAATTCCGTAAGCTTCATTTATTTTAACGAAATCAGGATTTACCATTTCTGTAAATGAATATCGCTTTTCAAAAAACATTTGTTGCCATTGCCTTACCATTCCGAGGAATCCGTTATTGAGCACTATTATTTTTACCGGTATCTTATATTGTGCGATGGTTCCCAATTCCTGGATGGTCATTTGAAAGCCGCCATCTCCAGCGATTACTACTACCTGTGTATCGGGCTTTCCTACCTTGGCGCCCATGGCTGCGGGCAAGCCAAAGCCCATAGTGCCTGCGCCACCTGAGGTAACATTGGTACGCGGATCTTTGAACTGGTAATACCTGGATGCCACCATCTGATGCTGGCCTACATCGGTAACAATGATGGCGTGGCCTTCTGTAATTTTATTCAATAAATAAACTACCTCCGCCATTTTTATTTCCGGAGTTTCATTTAGGCAATCTTTCTTTATAATCTTTTCAAATTCTTCATTACGGTATTTTGAAAAGGATTCTATCCAGTCCTTATGATCTGCCTGTTGTGTTTGTTTGGTAAGTAATTGCAGGGCTTCTTTTGCATTAGCATGTATGCCCACATCTGCATGAATGATCTTATTGATCTCTGCTTTGTCAATATCAATGTGAATTATTTTTGCCTGCTTTGCATAACGCGTTACATCACCGGTTACCCGATCATCGAAACGCATTCCTACGGCAATTAATAAATCGCATTCATTCGTATTTACATTAGGCCCGTAATTCCCGTGCATTCCCAGGAACCCCATATACAAAGGATGATCGGTAGGGAATGCGGATAAACCTAATAGGGTAGAGGCTACCGGAATATTTCCCTTTTCGGCAAATGCAATCAGTTCATTAGTTGCGCCAGAAAGGGTGATTCCCTGACCCGCAAGAATATAGGGCTTTTTGGAAGCGTTGATAAGAAGTGCGGCATCTTCTATCCTCGAACTATCTATTTCAGGAATGGGATGATAGGTTCTTAATTGGGTGCATTTTTCATAATGAAAACTTGTTTTTGAAAATTGCGCGTCTTTGGTAATATCAATCACCACCGGCCCTGGCCTTCCGGTTTGTGCAATATAAAATGCTTTGGCAACCGTTTTGGCAACATCTTCTGCCCTCGTTACCTGCACATTCCATTTTGTAATCGGCGCAGTGATATTCATCACATCAATTTCCTGGAAAGCATCTGTGCCCAAAAGATGTGAAGGCACCTGGCCTGTAATGCAAACAACAGGTGTGCTGTCTATCATAGCATCTGCTATTCCGGTAACCAAATTGGTAGCGCCTGGCCCCGACGTGGCAAACACAACGCCCACTTTGCCGGTAACACGCGCATAGCCCTGCGCAGCGTGAATGGATCCCTGTTCGTGCCTTACTAAAAGATGGTTTATTTTATCGGCATAATTATAAAGATCATCATAAACAGGCATGATAGCGCCGCCCGGATAACCAAAAATAGTATCCACATCCTCCGCCAAAAGTGAAAGTATCAATGCTTCAGAACCGGAAATCTCTTCTTTCATATCCTGCGTGGGTAAGGCTTTTGTTTTTGTTTGTTTTTTAGCTTCTACCATAATTGTATTTTTTATTTATTATAGATCTCGTTTATTTTTTTTGATAATTAATCTTCATCCGTTACGCAACCCTCGGCTGCACTGTGTACGCATTTTGCATACTTAAATAAAACTCCTTTCGTGGCTGCCAGTGGCGGCTGCTTCCATTTTTTTCTTCTTTCTGCAATCACCTCTTCACTTACGTGTAAATTGAGTTTGTTGGAGACCGCATCAATTTCTATCACGTCATCATCTTCTACCAATGCTATCAATCCGCCTTCGTACGCCTCGGGAGTAATATGTCCGACGACGAAACCATGCGTGCCTCCGCTAAATCTTCCGTCTGTAATTAATGCCACACTTTTTCCAAGCCCTGCACCAATCAGCGCCGAGGTGGGTTTCAGCATTTCCGGCATTCCGGGTGCACCACGTGGCCCTTCATAATTGATTACCACGACGTCGCCATGTTTTATTTTTCCTGAATTAATTCCCTGTATCAAATGATGTTCGCCATGAAAAACTCTTGCAGGGCCTGTAAACTTCTCTCCTTCTTTTCCGGTAATCTTTGCCACACTTCCACCTTCAGCAAGGTTGCCGTATAATATTTGCAAATGGCCTGTTTTTTTAATAGGGTTTTCCAAAGAGTGGATAATATTCTGATGATCAAAATCAAGATCAGGAACACTTTCTAAATTTTCTGCTATGGTTTTTCCAGTCACCGTAAGGCAGTCGCCATGTAACAAACCATGCTTTAATAAATACTTCATCACAGCAGGTATGCCGCCATGTTCATGAAGATCCTGCATCAGGTATTTGCCACTGGGTTTAAAATCAGCAAGCATTGGAATTTTATCACTGATCCTTTGGAAATCATCCTGCGTTAATTTTACATCCACACTTTTTGCCATGGCAATTAAATGAAGCACCGCATTGGTGGAGCCACCCAAAATAATGACCAGAGTTACTGCATTTTCAAATGCTTTCCTTGTCATGATGTCCCGGGGCTTAATATCTTTTTCCAATAAAAGCTGGATGGCTTTTCCCGCATTAATGCATTCGTTCTTTTTCTCTTCGCTCAATGCCGGATTGGAAGAGGAATAAGGCAAACTCATTCCCAGGGCTTCAATAGCTGCCGCCATCGTATTGGCCGTGTACATTCCGCCACAGGCGCCGGCGCCGGGACATGAATGACGAACTACATTTTTAAAATCTTCAGGAGTAATATCGCCCGCCAGCTTATGGCCCAATGCTTCAAATGCAGAAACAA
>JBDSOE010000087.1:0-4784 GCA_039915005.1 Ginsengibacter sp. | reverse complement strand
TGGCAAAGAGCCAAAGTTTCCTTTTGCAAATGTGGTAGTAGTTAATGTGTGTGGCGGATATCTGCATATTAGCTGGGTAACATTTTTTAAAAAAAATCTTCACAAAAGCGTTTCTTATAAATAACAGAAACGGGGTTAAAATTGTTGTATAAAAAACTTTTTTATACCTGAATGCTTCCTGATTTCTTCATCTTATTTGTTGCACCCAATTAAAATATTCGGCGAACAAATCGGGCACCAGCGCTTTTAATTGTTTACGGTATTGAGTAGATAAATTTCTTTCATTCTTCTCCAGCGCTTTATTTGCTTCACGCAACAGGCGATAGCATTCTATGGCTTTCCGGTGTTGGTCATCATAAATTTCGATGTCATCCGGAAGGGAAACTAAAGATACCACATTCCGAAGCCAGCCATACGCCGGTGCCATTGGCGCGCCGTAAGTTTGAATCAGTTCAATTAATTTTTTGTTTTCAATTCTATCAGCTTTGATCTCGCCAGGATGGTACAGCAAGAGCGTAACATAATTATTGTTGGCTTCACTTCTGTTACCACTTAACCATTGTACCTGCGCCAGGAGATAAAGCAATAGCCGCTTTTCCGGATGCTGGATAATAGAATATGACACCATATCTTCTGCTTTTTGAAGATCACCCATTTCTACCAGCAAGTCAAAAGCTATTTCCATATCAACTAAATCCATACTTGCCTCATTACACATAAGATCAACCACATGAGTTAACAGCGCTTTTTTAAATCTACCCATCTGAGGCGTAAAAAAATAATGAACATACGCTGAAAGTAAAGCATTTATTTGTTCTGAATGGCTATTGGTAGCGCCGGCATTTGGTGATGAATATTGTATTCGTACCTGCCAGTATTCACAAGCCTCAATAAGTTTCTGAATGGAATCCCGGTCTCCGATCCCAGATTGTAAAGCTTTATTAAAATGCCCGATGGCCTCCTCCAACTCTAATGCGGCAAGGCAATTGCTTCCGGTTTCAAGGGATTCATTATCCCATAAAGATAATTGGTGAGGGGACATAAGGGTTTTGCTTTCAATACATGATTATCGAATCCTTCGAATAGTATCACTGGTTTTTTTTAAATCAAATGCATTGGCATCCCATTTTCCATTTTCTGAAAGCCCCAGCCATTCCTTCATTTCTTCATGCTCAGGATGTTTGGGATTATTTACAATTTTTTTTAAATCCATATACCCATAAAATCCTCCGCAATCTTCCGGGGGGCATGCTCCTTTGCCTCCAATACAATCTGCAATCAGTGAGGCATCATTTGTTATTTTTTCCAATATTATGGCATGCGCCCAGTCATCTCCAAAATCGTAGGTGTAAACAAATCTTTGTTTTGGGACAGTAAATATTTTGAACAGTTTTATCTTTTTGCTATCTAACACTTCATCTTCATAGCTCTCGTGAGGTTCACCAATGGTTGGTTGAGATCCAATTCCCTTTGGCGAAAACTCATACAAATGACAATTATGCCATCCGAATGCAGCTTGTATCACCTGATGAAATTTATGAAAACTGAATTGCGAAGGTACCAGTAGCCTCCGCCATACGGTAGGGTCATTAATCTGTTTCAGTTGAATTTTAAACTGTAGCATAATGAAAATGTAAATGATATTGAAAAATTACCCGTTTCTTTTTAAATGAAAAAAATAATAATCATTTGTACTAAAAAAAATTTCGGATTTTTTGCTTTACTTTTTTTTGACATTAGCACAACCTGAATGGCTTTTCTTACCAATCACTAAATCATCAATCATCAATCACTAAATTACCCATTCTCTTCCTTTATTTTCCACTCTCTTTCTCTTCTCTTTTTTCTCCGGAATTTAAAGTTGAATAACGCAGGGAAACGGCGCTGTCCAATGCTTTGAGGGCAATCGTTTGTACCTGGGAACCCGCGGTATTGGCTTTCTCGTTCAGGGAAGCAATCAGGCTGTCCTGCTCTTTTATTTTTACCTGCAGCGAAGAAATAGTTTGTTGCAACAATTTGGTTTCGCCCTGCATTTCCCTGGTGAACAAATCTTTTTCGTACCGGTGCGTGGTGGTTAATTTGTTCTTCGAGTTGTTTGCGTGCGGCGGCAATTTCTTTTTCTAAAGTAGCAGGAAATTTTGCAACCTGGTTTTTGAATGTTTCCAGTTCCTGTTCTTTTGCAGCAACGATTTTTTCTCTTTCTTCCAGCGCTTTTTCTGTGGTTTGTTTCTTCTCCGCCAATTCTTTTTCCTGTGCAGTTTTCTTAGCCTGGTATTCATCTTCTTCTTTTTTGCGGCTGAGATTTTTGGCATATTTATATTCTTCTTCTTCGCGGTTGACGCCTTTCTTTCGGTCGCTCTCTTCTTCTTTCCATTGTTGCGCCCTTTCTTTTTGCTCTTTGTGCCACGTTTGTTTTCTCTCCTGCATCACTTCTTCAAAAACGGATTTTGTTTGTTCCATTTCTGTTTCAAAAGCCTGTTTCTTTTCCTTGTTGGCGGTGAGTAAAACAGCGAGCGAATCCGCATTGGCTTTGATACTGTACAACTTATCGAGGTAAGCCGATTCATAACGGATGGCTTCCTGTAGCTTTTCTAATTTCTGAAATTCCTGCAGCAGGGTATCTTCGATTTTATCTATGGAAACGGAAATGTTCAGCTTCATATCTGCCAACCCTTTTACAATGCCTTCGGCAGAAAGCGAAGTGGCGGCTTTCACCGTTTCTTCTTTTTGTTTCTCCGCCTTTTCTTCTTTGGGGCGCTTACTGTTTTCTGCTTCTTTCTTTTTCAGCAGATCATTGTAAGCAGCCAGTATTTCCGCCTTGGTATTGGTCATTGCTGGTTTTTGTTCCATGGTATGTATCGTTTTATTTGAATGATTTGTAGGGTTTTCAAAAATAGGTATAATGCCAAAGTTCAAAAAAATAAGTTGAAAAAGATGAGCCAGGGATTGAATCCGTACTTACCTGGGTTACAAAAGAATGATTGTTATCAAAAGGGAATATCATCTTCGTAATCATCTGAAAGATTATCACTGCTTTCATGCCGGTCAAAATCTTTCTTTATTTCAGCATCATCTTCCGCAAAGGATAAAACGTCCACATCTATCGGATTATTCCAATACTCCAGACAGGGGCAAAACTCTTTGAATACACAATCGGGGGCATATCCACTGCAAAAATCAAAATGCATCTGTCCGCTATTCACAATAGTTGTTTTCATATTGAGCGTATCTACTATCATTTTATAAGCGAATGCAACAGGCAATTTTTCAGGCAAGCTTATCCTGTGATTCCAGGTGAACATCATTTTTTCAAATGCTTTACGGATAAGGGTCATTTCTTCATCTGCCAGTTGTTCTGCCGGTGGAAAATTTTCTGATTCCAATCCGCAATAATATCCGAAAGTGTGTTCAGGTTCTTCGCCACTTACCCACTTATCTATTTCTTCAAAATGCTCTTCCATAGTTTGAGGAAATTTTTCTTCCGGTATTTCTGTGCGGTTCGCAGCAGCGATATCGGATAGAAGGTGGGGGATGTAGGGGTGCATGGGCAAACTTTTAAGATAATTTTAGAAGCGTTTATAGGGGTTTATAGATTTCGTATATATCTCATCATTGAAGCCAAAATACAGTACCGGAAACTGTTGCATGAAAATATACCAATATGAATCAGACAATAATGCTTCTTAATAAAGAAACCCAAAAAGCCATAGCGGGATCTTATTACCTGCTCCTGTAAGTATATCATCAGAGGCGATATATGCCTTTTCTATACCATTTAATTGTTTACCTGATTTAAGTTTGCCACCTACTTCTATAATCTTTTCATCTACCAGAAAATCTCCTTTTTGGGGATAAAATACTTTGTGGCCGCTATTGATTAATTGGTTTAATAAAAATGATTCCCTGATACTACCAATATTGGGATCAGACTTTAGCGCATAAAATAAGTTGGTGTTTTCAAGGTAAATCTTTTCAGGCTTTTGTAATAACGAGATCCCTTTGCCCGCAGCGTGAAGGGTGTTTATCAAAAGCGCTTTTTCCAGGTATTTCAGATAGTCATAGATTGAATCCCGGCTGATATTCAGTTTGCGCGACAGTTCTGAAATATTCGGTTGAAAAGGAACTGATTCCGCTAAAATGGCCAGTAATTTTTTTAGTTTGAGCGCAGTTGAAGGCGTGTAGCCATCAGTATAAGCCATATCAATATCCAAAACTGTATTAATAACCTGGTTTAATTTCACGATATACCCCGCCTCATTTTCAGGGAATGAAAAAGGTAGGTAACCGCTTTTCAAATATTCCCTGAACAAGGGCAAAATAAATACATCCTTTTCTTTAGCCAATTTAGTTGTCAAGGTTCTATGGTCTGTAATAATATGATCAAGATCAACCGTGTTTATGTTTACTTTTTTCTTAAAAATAAGAAATTCCCTGAAGGACATTCCCGGTAAATGATAAGAGAAAACCCGACGGCTTAAATCAGATTCTCCACTATAAATGTCCAAAGCCGAAGAGGAAGAAAATACCACTTTCATTTCCGGCAAAGCATCATAAATTACTTTTAATTCTCTTGACCACAACGCATATTTATGCACTTCATCAATAAATAAAAAGCGTCCACCCAATTTATAAAATTCATCTGCGAGGTCAAATAATGTGCGATTGTAGAAATAAGGATGATCCATACTCACATAGAGCGAATGAGCATTCTCTTCTAATCCGAATTTTTGCTTTTGCAGCATCAACGTTGTTTTGCCCACTCCTCTCGCACCTTTGATAGCAAT
>JBDSOE010000274.1:0-8804 GCA_039915005.1 Ginsengibacter sp. | reverse complement strand
CATAAAAGGAATGATAGCATTGGAACAAAAGATATTACCGGACATGCTGAAAAACTCGACATACAAGGCTGAAAAAATGATTGAATTGTTACAATCACATGGGAGTTCTTTTGCCCGAAGTCATGTGAACATTGAGCCAACTTCCAAGCTAAAGTCTTTAAAAAATTTGCAGGTTGCTTTGGAGAACAAAAAGAATAGTTTCGGAGCCGAGTTAGTGGCGTTTCCGCAGCATGGTGTATTTTATACCGATTCTGTTCCTTACCTGAAAGAGGCCACCAAAATGGATATTGATTTCATCGGCGGTGTTGACCCTTACACGATAGATGGTGCCGTTGAAAAAACAATGGACTTTACGGTACAACTGGCTTTGGACCATAATAAAGGAATCGACATCCATTTACACGAAACAGGTGAATCCGGATTAAAAACCGTGGAATACCTGATTGATAAAGTCAATGAAAATAAAAGTCTGAAAGGCAAAACTTTTATAAGTCACTGTTTTGTACTTGGCAAACTGGATAACACAAAACAGGAAGAGATGGCAGAGAAATTAGCCGCAGCGCAGATTGGCATCAATTCTACTATTCCTTTTGGCAGTCTGATTATGCCTATTCCTACATTAATGAAATACGGTGTAAAAGTAATGACAGGAAACGATAGCATCATTGATCATTGGAATACATTCGGAACCGGAAGTGTACTATATAAAGCAAATCTCGCAGCACAACTATATGGACAGGTAACAGAATTGGAACTTTCGAGGATGCTGAAACTGGCTACAACCGGCCCGTTACCATTGGATGCTTCGGGTAATCAGCAATGGCCCAAAGCAGGCGATACTGCTGATGTTGTTTTAATCGATGCAAGTTGTTCTGCTGAAGCAGTGTCCAGGATTTCCCCTGTGCGCTCGCTGATCCATAACGGAAATATTGTTTATTAAAAATTCATAACAATTGAAAGCAATGTTCATCATACTGCCATTTTGGGCAACAGCTACTTCATGTCATTCAACCACAAAAGAAGCCACAAAAACCGAAATTTTGAAAGATGGGGACATTCTGAATCTGGTCATAAAAAATGATATACCTGGCGTTACAAAAGCGTTGAAAACAGGAGCTATTCTGACGCAGGTCTGGTAGCAGAGAGATGTAGCGTTTGCCAGACCGGTGCATGGTCGTTACTTTGTATGAAATAAAAAAATTGATAAACCCAAGGGTTTAAAAGTTTCATGGTCTTGTGTACATTGCGTTTGTCCACCGTTGTTAGTATTTGTGCAGATGGTTTTGTTTTCGAAGCTGTCGGCACCGGAGGTCAGACAGCGTCTGCAAATTTTATAATCCTGAAATCCTTTATCCCGTAAATCCTGATTCAGACAATAATGATGGCCGGTGCCGACCTGCGGTCTTACCTCAACCTTCACCCACATAAATCACCGAACTGCATTTTTCAACATCCATGAATGCTTTTGAATTTGAAATAGCCCCAATCATCAATGCTTTGGCGGCATTTGATTTCCCTGTTTTGTATGGCTCACTCAACATGCTTACATATATGCTGTCGTACCACATTGGTTTCATGATGGCCACTTTCATACCGTGGGCTATAAATAATTTTTTCATAGAGCCCGGAGAGAAATGATAGAGGTGCCTTGGCACATCGTAAGCGGCCCAGGATTCTTTATAGTATTGTGCATCATAAGAAGTGTAATTGGGTACGGCTATAAAAAGTTTACCGCTGGGGCGTAATAACTTTTTCAACTGATCCATGTATCCCTGTAAATCATGCACGTGTTCCAATACGTGCAACAACGTAATGGCATCAAAGCTTTGCACGGGAAGGGTATAAAAAACTTCTGCGGGTTCGGGTTGTATCCCATGCAATTCCCATGCTTTTTCTCTTGCTGTTTCATCAGGCTCCAGACCGGTGATCTTCCAGTGTGCCTTTTTCATAGTATGCAAAAAAGCGCCGGTGCCGCATCCTACATCAAGGAGGTCTCCTGCTTTTTTTTGCGTGGCCTTTTCTACCAGGTTTCTCTTTTGTATCAGAGTCCGTTTTCGTATTTTATGATAAAGATTGTTGATGAAGCCTTGCGAAGTGTCGCTGTGCGAAATATAATTTTCTGATTGATAATATTTACCGATGGCTTCTTTGCCCGGAATATTTTGTGTGAAACGCAGCGTACAGTTTTTACATTCCCATATTTCAAATCTTTCATTGGAAACGGTATGGTCATTTGCAGAAAGTATGGGTGAAATGTTTTTATCGCCGCAGGCAGGGCAAAATGTATGTACAATCATTTTGTAAATATAGTATCAATCAGAAAATTACTGGTTACCTATCGTGGCTGGTAAGTGGCCGCGGGTTGCGCAATGGAAAATTTATTTTGATTTCCTGTTGGGTTGGAACCCGGCAAGCTATTATAAAAATGTAAAAATAAGATGACTAAAGCTATCACCAGCAGGATGAGCGCCATGATCTTCCACGATGAATTCTTGATGGTCACTTCTTCGTGTAAGATCAGGTTCATTTCAGAAGAAGTTGTTTCCTTATCGCCCACCAGCACGGCATGGTTACTGTCTTTGTGAATCACTCTTTCGGCGATTGCCGGTTCAAAAAAGATAGTCACTTCCTGTTCTTTAAAAAAAACTTTCCCGCTAAAATCTCTCTGAATACTTCCTATTGGATTGAAAAATATTTCTTCGCCCAGGGCTATTCTTTCTTTTATACTTTTGCTCCAATCTTTAATTTTTTCTTTAGCCTCCGCTTCCTCAATATTTTCTTTGTATGCTATGTATTTAATAAGTTCATCAGAAATTTTGTCGGTCCTTTCTGAAAAAATAATTTTATCTGATGGCGGTAGCATTTGTTTGTTCGCTACATCTATGTTTGCAGGTATGGTAATGATTTTAAAGTTGCCGATGCCCGGAAGGCTGCAATCTTTTGCCTGTATTAAATAAGAAGTGATAAGGTCTTGCATAATCAGGGCAAATCTAAATTTTATTCAAATAAAACGGTTAATAAATTGAACGGATGTTTTTGGGCAATGGATTAAAGTCCGTTATTACAAAATCATTCGTTGCCACGCAACTGATCTTTTTTTATAAAGCCGTAGGCTTGTCTCATTTTGTAAGGATTAACTTTAGTCCATCCCGAAACTAAAAGCGAAAAATAATTCCACCCATCACCTGGAAGCCATATACCGGATAATTATTCCAGCGCTCGTATTTACTGTTGAGTACATTATTAAAATCGAGCCATACACTGAGTGGCTTATTTATTTTAAACTCTGCACCCGCGCTTAAATCAGTTCCTCCATTCATATTCTTTGTGTCGCCATTGGCAAGCAGGGCCTTTGCTCCGGAAAATGCGGAGAGGTCTCCTTTAATTATAACCTGTTCAAAGGCATTCCATCTGAATGATCCGTTTAGTTTTAAAGGATACAATCCCCACGCTTTGGTATTGTCCTTTAGCCCGGTATAAGTATTCATATCCAGGCCCGCGGTAAGGGTAAATTTGTCCTGGCTTATAAAGTTCATATCACCATGAATCTGTAAATTTTTGAGACTGCTTTCATTGCTTATTAAGAAGCTTTTGCCGTCAAAATTATCATTGATGAACAGAGGCATGTCTTTATAAGAAAGAAAAGCCGCTTTGGCATTAAAATTAAAATGCTTGCCTACAGTGGCTTTGATGCCGCCGTAGTATTGTATTTCTTTGGTGTTCTTCAAAAAAACAGGATCTTCTATGTAAGGATTTTCACCACTTAATGTACGGAAACTGTTAGAGATAAATCTGCCTACCCATCCCGCCTGGATCACGAGAACCTTTTGCTGAAGTTGCGCTTCAGCATATAAGTTGGGCAACACGGATAAGGTATTATTATTCCAGGATGGGGTAATCCCGCCGTGGAAAGTAAAGCGATCGCTATAATAAATAAACTCCGGTGCCAATTGAAATAAATTATTGGAAATCTTTAGAGAAGTGTTTTTGATTTGATAAGAATTAAAATTTCCAAGCGCTGTAACCTTTACTGAAACGGATTCTCCAAACTTTTTTTCGACAGGTAAATTGAGGATCAGCGTGTTTTCGTTTGCAAAATTTTCTCTTGAAAAAGCATGTAGTTCCACGTGCGGATTGTAATTAATTCCCAGGTCATTCATCGCTATATTTCTAAATCCGATGGTAGCTGAGAAATCCTGGTAGCTTCTCCTGACGTTTGGTTTATCGTAGGTGTGAAGCGTATGGTCGTAACCGTACTGGTAATATTCGTGCTGCGCAAATCCGACCCCCGCGTATGTTTCATTCTGCGCTGAAAAGATACTGCCCATTCCTTTTACATTGATCTCGCTAAAATCCTGGTTCTTTATTTTTCCACGCGAAGAAATATAATCGCCATATACATTTAGCAGGCTCTTTTTTCCATCGCCAAAACTTAATGCCCCGGATACATAGGGTGTTGTCAGATTACCAAATCCCACCTTCACCTGGTTCCTGTTGCCCAATTGAAGCGAGGTGTCGGCTTGCAGCGCAAGCGGTTTCAGAGAAACAGGCTGGTAGGCAAAAAATAAATTTTGTGCCGGAATACTATAAGCCAACCGGGGCCTGCTGGTATCGGCAGCAATAGGCGAAGCGTATAAATTTATTTTTACCGTATTGCGCAAAGAGGGCTTATAAGAGGAAGTAATTTCAATCGTTTGTCTCCGTGAAGTATCTCTTTGCGCGCGGGTTTGCGTGCATAGAAAACAGAAGAGCGATAAAGAAATAATTATTTTATGGGAGGATTGTATCATCATCAATTTTTTAAACAAAATGTGCATTAGTAAGAATTGTTTTTATTTATTGCCGGAAGGATTGGTTTCTACTTTTGAATTCATTTGTTCCTCCTTTATGGCCTGTTCCAGTTTATCCTGAGCTTCTTTTTTTAATTCAGGAATGGTGGAATTATCCGCTACACTTTTAAAAGTGGCTTTGGCGTTGAAATAGTCTTTTTGTTTTGAATAAATATCTCCCAGGAGGATGTACGATTTGGCCACCCAATAATCAACACCCGCTACTTTGATGACTTCAAGCGCCGATTTCTCGGCAGTGGAAAGCTGGTTCTGTGCAAAATAGCAATTGGCAATTTCGTATCGCGCTTCTGCACCCCACGCAGATTTATTAATGGCCGCCACCTGCTTGAATGCTGCAATGGCTTCTTCGCATTGATTGTTTATCTGTAAAGATTTTCCCAGCACCAAATTGGCGATTGCTTTATCATCAGTGCTTATTCCTTTTTTAGTAAGCAATTCTTTTGCTGTGTTGTTGGCTTCCGTAAAATCTTTGGTTTGATAATAACTTCTTGTTAGCCCACGCAAAGCTTCCAGTTGATTTCCCGGTGTAGTGGCCAGCTCGCGCAATTTGGAAAAATATAGTTTTGAGTTGGCATAATCCTGTAATTCAAAATAATAAATACGCGCTGCGGAAAATGCAGCTTCTTCTGCAAACCGGCTGCTGCCCTGGTTTACAATGGCTTCGTACCCCTTCAGCGCATTAGGCCAGTCTTTACTTTTAGAATAACATTCGCTCCTGTAAAAATTGGCATCCAAAGCATAAGCGCCCTGTGCATATTGTGAAAGGTAATTGTTGAATGAAGAAATGGCGCCTGCACAGTCGTTGTTGGAATACTTAAGTTCTGCGGCTGCATACGTCAATGAGTCGGCTTCTGAGATGCTGATCACTTTTCCTGCTTTTTTTACGAAGTCAACATAGTCGTTGGGCCTGCCCATCTCTATGTAAATATTTTTCATGTTGTCCATCGCTTCATCCGCTTCGGTAGATTGGGGGTAAAGGCTTACCAGTTGTTGATAATATTTTAAGGCGTCCTGATTATTATTTAAGTTGTAATTAGACAAGCCGAGTTTTAGATATACTTTCGGAAACTGCGCACCTGCTGATTTTATATCCAGTACTTTATTGAGATAGGGGATGGCTTCTCTGAATCTTTCCTGCGCCATGTAGGTGTTGGCAATCTGCATATAAGACTCTGCTGCAAGATCGCTTTGTGGGTAGCGCTGCACCAGTGAATTAAACGTTTTTATTTTTTCTCCCGGATTGTTGATACCCTCAATCAAAGCCACCTGGTACAGGGAATAATCACTTTGCGACAATCCATTGTTGATCACCTTTTGATACATGCTTTTAGCGGCGCTATAATTCTTTTGCATAAAATAAGAATCTGCAGCTCTTACAAAAGCATCCTGCTCCAATGCAGAAGAACCTGAGGAAACGGATGAGGCCACCTGCCTGAAATTCTCCAAAGCTTTGGCGTAATTTTCTGTTTTCAGATAACTGTATCCCAACACATAGCGGGCATTGGTGGTATTGGCTTCTCCCTGTATGCCTCCGTATTGCAGATAGGCATTCATGTATTTTAGAGCGTCGTCATAACGGGAAAGCCTATACGCAATCTCTCCTCTCCAGAAATTAGCGAAAGCTAATACAGCGCCTGCATTGGGATCTCTAAGTATTTTGGCGAGCAGGTCATCGGCTTCATTTAATTTTTGGTCATTAATGTATTCAACTGCTTTTCCGAATAAGATTTTCGGATAAATCCTCAGCATGGTAGGCGTAGGTTTATCAAAGGATTGATACAAGGCAAGCGCTTCTGCATAATTATTGGTATTGGCCAATAAATTGATCAATATTTCTTTAGCTTCATTGGCATAAGCAGAAGTAGGATACAGGTCTAAAAATTTATTGATGGAACTTAATGCCACATCATTGTATCCTAATTCAAAAGAAAGTTTGGCATAATTGAATCTTGACACTTCCTGCTGAAAACGGTTGCTGTTGTTATCTGCGCCATATTGAAATGCATTTCTTGCATTTACTTTTTGATTGGTCTTTAAATAAAGATCGCCCAATAAGTACATGGAATTTTGCCCCAGCGAATCTATTTCATTACTCAGTTGTTTAAATCCTGCTATAGCTTTTTCCACCTGGTTGGCATCGTAATAACAATAACTCAATTCATACATCACCTCCCGGGTAACTTTGTCGCTGCTATTTACATAGGCTTCCAATAAAGGAAGGGCTTTGGCAAATTGCTTTTTCTCAAAATAAATTTGTCCGGTTAAAAGGTTCAGGTCTTTGCGGTAATAAATATCATTTTGCGAAAGGGCGCTTTCAGCATAGCGCAAAGCCTCATCTTGCTTGCCCTGGAAGTAAAGAAGCTGGGCGATATAATAAGGTACCAGCCCTTTATATTTGGGAATAGATTCCACTTTTTTAAATGAGCTTAGCGCTTCATTATAATCCTTATCGTGGTAACTTAAAAAACCATAATAATAATTGGCGTCGTAATAATATTTATTGGAAGGCAATTGATGAATTTCATTGAAGAGGGGTTTTGCTTTATCAAATTGATTCACGTTAAAGTAAGAATAAGCCAGTTCAAATTTTGCATCGGCTATCTCATCATTACTTAAATTATCATAGCCTGCTCTTTCATAAAAAATAACGGCGCGGGCAAAATCATTTTTTACAAAATAATACCTCGCCAGGTGAAAGCTCATCATTTGCTGGCGGGGTTCATTGTTGGCAGCATCTACAAAAAGCTTGGCGGCATCTTCCGCAACGGGCTGATTCAGTTTTAAACCACATACAATATAGTAGTATTGAATGTCCTGGTTGAGATAGGCGTGGCTGCTTTGCGTGTTCTCCGGATACTTGTCCAGTAAGGGTTTCAGTAGGGGATAAGCGAGGCTGTAATCGCCTTTGATAAAATATTCTTTGGCGTCTTTAAAATCTTTTTCAGGATCCGTAACAGTAAAGTTTGGCTGGGAAAAACCGGGACATGTAAAAAGAAAAAAAGCGAGGGAAAAAAAAATACGATACATCAATTATGATTTTAATTTTTCATGATGAAATAAGAGCAAGCAAAATGTTGGAAGATGAAGAAATTTTTTTTCTTCGCAAAAGTACAAACACCATTCCAGTAATTGTTTCATTTATAAATTTGAATAAACCAAAAACGATTTAAATTGCGTAAATCTTTGTTAACACAATTGTAAAAAGAAATTATGAGTAAATTCCTTTCGACGAAATATTCAACAAGTGCGTTTAATTTTGGTATGCTGGTATTAAGATTTATGACCGGAGTGTTATTGATGAGCCATGGATATACCAAACTGGTAGGCTTTAGTGAAATGCAAAATACCTTTTATAATTTTATGGGATTGGGATCTACGGTCTCTTTGGTTTTGATCATCTTCGCAGAATTCTTTTGTAGTATTTTTCTGATCCTTGGCTTATTCACCAGGTTTGCATGCATTCCAATTATCGTGGCTATGGGTGTGGCGGTCTTTTCAGTTTCTCACGGACATATTTTTTCCACTGGTGAAAAGGGTACTTTATTTCTTACCATGGCTATTACTATTCTTTTGTGTGGACCCGGAAGAATAAGTGTGGATGGAATGATTGGTAAGTAGGGGAGCGGGATAATGTTTGATGTTGTTCTGACGGTCTCCGTCTGATCACTCTGGCAATGTTTGATGTTCGATTACGATGTTTGTGAAATGCTTATTGGTTATCTACTGACAGTGGATTGTTTCCGCTGTTTTTTTAAATTCTGAAACCTGAAACCTTTGTTTACTTCTAAAACTCAAATAAGAATTCATTACGCGCTTACCGATCAGATGGGCGTGGTGTACCATGGTAATTATGCCCAGTTCTACGAGATTGGGCGTACCGAAGGGCTGCGTCAACTGGGCCTTACTTATAAGGATATTGAAGCCCTGGGTGTAATTATGCCGGTAATAGAGCTT
>JBDSOE010000286.1:0-10025 GCA_039915005.1 Ginsengibacter sp. | reverse complement strand
AAAAAATATTAAAACGGTTTTGTTTCATTAAAAATAAATTAGACACCCAGATTACTTCCGCGCAAATCTATTTATATTTTTGTCTGCGGAACCAAACATCGCTTAACGAAAAACCTACGCTTATTCTATAAATGTTTTCGGTAATGTTGTTACTCTTATTGCCGCGGTTACCATATTCAAATGCAAGGTTCATTACACTGTATTGCAGATCGTAAAAGTTGTGTTTCAATTTTAAGGGAAAAGCGCCGCCCATGCTTATTGTATAGAGAGGAAGATTATTATCTGCCACAATATAATCGCTGCCAAAAGATACGCCGGCCCTGTATTTCACAAAATTAAAATAACCGGTAGAGCCTGTTGTTGCCGGAAAATACTGGACACCTGCCTTGGCAACCCAGCTATTTTTTACCATATCCTTTTGACCAAAAAAACGATACTGATCCCATTGGGTGGTTTCAAAGTCTATTCCAAAAAGTACATGTTCTTTTTCAAGAGAGAACCCTGCGCCGAAAGTAGCCGGCAGTTGTACTTTGCCTTTCTGGCCCTTATTTTCAAAAACACTATCAATCCGCGTAAACGCTCCGTTAGCATCTTCCGTATAAGTTTCTCTCAGATCATCCCTGGTGGCGTGGTATTGTTTTTTCAAATTTCCGTAAGCCCCAAGTCTAAAAAATCCTCCTTTTATTTTTATGGCATATTGCATACCGGCATTTAGAAACACGCCCCCAAAAAGAGTTTTGGTATTATAATTGGCTTTATAATATCTAACCGTATCATTGTTAAACATCAGCCGCGTATTGTAACTTTTTTCACCAAAAAGATACCCTGTATTGAAACCAATGCTGAAGTTTTTAATTTTCAAAGCAGTGCCAACAAATGCTTCGTTTACCCCACCACTACCCTCGTATAACGTTTTAAGGCTATCAATGGAACTGGCAGAAGAGTTCTGAATTTTATAATTAATCTTTGATATGGGCTTCAGTCCAAAATTAACCGCCCATGTAGTACGATTTTTAAAAGCTTTTTTATTTCCATTCAATAAAGGGAAACCTACCTGCAGGTAAGAAATGATGCCATTGTTGGATTTATAAGAACCTATGGGATCTTTACTTTTCAAATTTCTTCCGTCATATTCGAGGCCAATATCTAAAGTAGTATAAATCAAATTCGCGATAGATGCCGGGTTCACGGTATTAACCGTGGTGGCATCAGAAACACCCGCAGAAATGCCCCCCATAGCGCGATTGGCGATATTTTCAGAAGGAACCATGTTGCCCGTTCCATATCTTGAGTAAGGCGAATTTTCCTGTGCGAAGCAAAACAGCGGTAAGGCAGCAAGCAGTAAGCAAGTGAATTTATATTTTGGTATCATGATTGTATTTGCTAATTGCATATAAGCCTTTAAGGATCAAATAGGGGTCGGCAAATATCTTGTTTTTAAGGTGCCGCACAAAATTGACGGTATCTCCGCCGGTTAAAAGCACGTTAAATTTCTCAAACTTTTCTTTGTATTCATTGATAATACCATCAATTTCCGAAGCCATCCCCAACAACACTCCGCTCAAAATATTGGTATGGGTATCGTACCCGATCAGGGGAAAATTCCAACTCTCTTTTACCAACGGAAGTTTGGCGGTAAATGAATGTAAAGATTTGAATCTCATTTCCATTCCGGGTGATATACTTCCTCCGAGGAAACTATTGTATTTATTGATAAAATTATAAGTGATGCACGAGCCTAACGCGATTACCAAATTATTTTGCCCACCATAGTTACAGGCTGCAAACGCGGCCAGCGCCAACCTATCGGCTCCAATGGTTTCAGGCTTTGTTACCGGGGTGGTAAAGGGCAACCGGACAGAAGCATTCAGTTTGGTAAAAAAAGAGCTGCCCGTTAATACTTTTTCTACTTCCTCATTATGGTCAATGACCGATGATAAAATGGTGCATTCAGGATGGTATTTACCCAACAGATCTTCAATGGTTTTTGGATTGTCATCTCCCATCTGGATTACCTCAGTTAACTCATTCATTACAAACACGCCGCATTTGAGCCGTGTATTTCCGAAATCAAAACAAAGGGTGTTAGTAGTCAAATTATTGTTGAATTGTTTTATTGTTGAATTATTTAATTACTGGAAATATAGTACAGAACGCTTAAGAAATTTGGAATCCTGAAATATTTTTAAAATGGCCGTTCAATTTTATTTTTGTTTTGAGCGATTCCATTTCGGCTATCATCGGAATCACATTTACCAAATGTCTTTTTAAATATTCCTGGCGATGGAGCTCATTCATAAGAGTGAGTAATTCATATTCCTGATCCAATGTAAGGCCAGCAGAATGCGCCACATCGTAGCTCCACATTTCATCCTCATTCTTATGCAAAGGCTTATTTATGTTTAGCAGTTTATGAAGTTGTTTGACGGCGGCAATCACTTTATTCATCAGTAATCTTTTTCCATGCTCATGATTGTGCGGATAATTTACAATGGCTCCGCTGTATAACTTTTCAGGTATTTCATTGATCAACTCCAAAATCCTAAAAACTTTTTTCCCTTTCGTTTTAACATCCATTTCTCCATTCTCATAAATTTTAGTAACCTCTGTGATTTCCAAAAGTATCCCGAATTCATTCATTTTATTATTGATAACCACCGGCATTCCAAATGATTTTTTTTGTTCAATACATTCATTGATCAACTGTTTATATTTCGGTTCAAAAATGTGCAGGTTAAGGGCTTCGTGCGGATAAACCACAATTGATAATGGAAATATGGGAATGAAATTGGTCATGGCAACATATTTTCAATACCGCAAATTTACAAAGGCATCTTTAAAGTATAAAGAAGACTAAATATCATGGGATTTTCTGCAAAACATTTTCAATAATTTTTAATCTTTACATTTGAATTATACAATTCAAATAAACGCGTATGTCAATTAGTGGATTTAGTATGGTGCGAAATGCCACTAAATTATATTATCCCATAAAAGCTTCCATTGAATCTATTTTACCCATCGTAGATGAAATTATTATTGCCCTTGGCAAAGGCGATGCAGATGACCATACCCTGGAAGAAATTCAAAAAATACAATCTGATAAAATAAAAATAATCCATACCGAATGGGATATTGAAAAATATTCCAGAGGAAGTGAATATGCCCATCAAACAGATATTGCGAAAGAGCATTGCAAGGGCGATTGGCTTTTTTATATACAAAGCGATGAAGTGATTCATGAAAAATATTTACCGGTTATTAAAAAGAGGTGTGAAGAATTATCGGACCATAAAGAAGTGGAAGGATTATTGTTTCGTTACAAACATTTCTGGGGCGATTATTCGCATCACCTTATGTCGCATGCCTGGTATCCAAAAGAAATAAGGATCATTCGCAACGATGCTGAAATTCACTCGTGGCGGGATGCACAGTCATTCCGTCGCATTCCTGGTTTTGATGGACTTAGTTATTTCAGAAAAGAAAATACTTTTAAACTAAAGGTAGCCGAAGTGGATGCCGAGGTGTATAATTACGGTTGGGTACGGCCTCCGCGGCTGATGCAGAATAAACGAATTTCTTTTGAAACTCATCAGCAGGGAAGTGAAAAAGCCCAAACTATTTTTAAGCCTGAACCGAAAGAATTCAATTATGGCAATTTAGATAAGCTTCGCATTTTTAAAGAAACTCATCCCGAAGTAATGAACGATTTTATAAAAAGATTTGATTGGGAAAATGAACTTTATCCTAAAAATCCTCTGATAAAAAAACATAAGCACGATAAAATAAAATATCGCTTATTAACTCTTATAGAACAAAATCTTTTAGGTGGAAAACAAATAGCGGGATTTAAAAATTATGAATTGATAAAACCACAATAATTCACCCAACCACATCTTTGTATAAAGATGTAGTCTTGTCTCCCCACTTTTCTTTTAAGGAAATAATATTTTTTTGATCCACAAATGGTGGAAGATTTTTTGATTTAAGCGTTAGCCGCTGAAAATGATGAAAGTAAACTCCCAAAGCTAATTGTACCGGTTCGATATCGTTGTAATTAATTGAACGTGTTTTTACCCGGAAAAAAAGATCAAAATCAGCTACCTGCATACGTTCATCCCATTTACCTATCTTTTGAAAAGCTGATTTTTTTATCAAAATACAAGAACCGCTAAATCCTTCGATAACTGCATCTTTAAAGATTTCATATCTGCTCTGGCAAAATTTATTAAAATTACCATACATTAATTTTACCATCCATTTAAGCGTTCTGGGGTTGGTCCCAAATAGTGCACGCAATAAATATTTAATCCTTTTCCATTTCTTATGTAACTTTTTCTGTACTTTTTTATTTTCCAGATGATCATTTGTTGCAAAGGAAATTACTTCAATTCCTTTATCATTCATTATCTGCAAAATCTTCTTATCCCAGGCTTCCGGCACAAGGATATCATTATTGAAAAAGGCTAGATAGTCATATTTAGCAGCGGTAATTCCCTCATTTTGACAATATGGGTAAGAATAATTTCCATTATTCAATATCAAAACATCTGCCTTCTCTTGAAAAAATTCCCTGCTTCCATCAGTAGAATCATTATCAATTACAATAAGCTCAAAAGGCAATAAAGTATTCTGTTTCAATGTCTCATAGAAGAGTTGGTTCATGCCCAACTGGTTATGAATAGAAGTGATAATACTAATCATAAACATAGAAGATTGGTGAAAATTATGATACAG
The DNA here is from genome assembly GCA_039915005.1 of Ginsengibacter sp. Classification (GTDB taxonomy): domain Bacteria; phylum Bacteroidota; class Bacteroidia; order Chitinophagales; family Chitinophagaceae; genus Ginsengibacter. The sequence continues at coordinate 5,288 of JBDSOE010000286.1, read as the reverse complement.
AAAGGTTACAAAAGTAAAGTAGTTTATTTTCTTAATTTTTCTACCTTTTTCCCAATTGTATCTTTCTAAGTTTTAATCTAAAGTTGTAATAAGCCCGCCTATAATTTTCTAAAAAGAGATAGCTGCAATAAATCAGTTTTTAAAATTGTATTGTATTTTTAGTAGGTTTATACAATTACTAAATGAACTTCTCATTGCTGAATAACATCAACTTCATTAATTTCAAGTCCCTGGCCCGTTCCATTTCTTTAATTGAAAATGAAGCGGATGGTTATGAAGATCTGCTGGCGCAATTAAAGCCTTCTTCAGCAAAAATCATCGGAATCACCGGCGCCCCGGGAGCCGGTAAAAGTTCTTTAACTGATGCGCTTATCGGCGAGATGATCCGGGATCAAAAAAAAGTGGGCGTGCTTTGTGTGGATCCCTCTTCGCCCTTTAATAAAGGCGCTTTGCTGGGCGATAGGATCCGGATGAGCGAATGGTACAATCATCCCGATGTATTTATCCGGTCATTGGCAAGCCGGGGCTCTCTGGGCGGATTGCATCCAAAAATTATGGAGATAGCCGACCTCATGAAGAGTAGCGGATTTGATTATGTAATCATTGAAACGGTGGGAGTAGGTCAAAGTGAAGTGGACATCGCCAGCCTTGCAGACATAACAATCGTAATGCTGGTTCCGGAAGGTGGCGATGTAATTCAGACCATGAAGGCGGGCCTTATGGAGGTGGCTGATATTTTTGTGATCAATAAATACGACAGGCCGGGAGCAGATACTTTTTATAATAATTTAAAAAAAATGTTGCGTCCCGGTTTCAATACCCCTGCGCAAAATATTCCCGTTTTAAAAACGGTGGCTTCTGCAAAATCAGGTATCTCCGAATTGTATAGTATAATTAAAGAATGGGAATTTGAATTAAAAACTAATAAAAAAGAGGATCTGCTCACCCATAAAATCTGGATGATCATTCAGAACCAAAAAATGAAGAAGATTGATAAAGAAAAAATGAAGAAAGAAATAATGGCAGCGGCAAGCCAACCGGGTTTCAATATGTATGCTTTTGCAAAAAAATATGCTGAGGAATCATCAAGATTCCCTTCCTGACTGTATTGTTTAAAAGTAAGAGGGCAGAATTCCAAAAAATTATTCCCTTTCGTGATCGCTCTTCCACCATTTATACCCCACGAAACCAATAGCCGCATAAGGTATCAGCATGAGGTAAATAATTCCGCTATTGAAACCCTGGGCAGCTTTGTTACCCATCTGCTGTACCGTTTTAGTACAAATAGAACACTGCGCATTTGTTTTTGTAGAAACAGTGGCAGTAAGAAAAAAGATCGTTAGTATTAAAAGTATTTTTTTCATATTGTATTAAAAGGCAAAGATAAAGATTAATGTATTGAAAAAGAAAGTGAGTCCTGTAAGTCCATACAAGCCATAGTACTGATCAAAAAAAAATTCCAGCCGTTGAAACTGGAATTTTTTTGATATCTTTTAAATAAAAAACCTAAGCTACTGCCTGGTGGCTTTTCTGGGTTTTCTTTCTTTCATCTTCATTCAAAATCACCTTACGCATACGAATGAATTTAGGTGTGATTTCTATACATTCATCCTGTTGAATATACTCCATACACTCCTCAAGACTCATCTGTATCTTGGGCGCTATGTGCGATTGGTCATCGGCGCCGCTGGCACGGTGGTTGGTTAGCTTTTTATGCTCAGTGGCATTTACAATTAAGTCTCCCGGTTTTATGTGTTCGGCAATTATTTGCCCTATGTAAACTTCTTCTCCGGGGTCCACAAAAAATCTTCCCCTGTCCTGTAGTTTATCTATGGAGTATCCCGTGGTTCTCTCCTGGTTTTTAGAAATCAAAACACCATTGCTTCTTCCGGGAATAAATCCTTTCCAAGGTCTGAATTCCAGGAAGCGATGCGCCATTACTGCTTCGCCGGCGGTATTGGTAAGCATATTAGAACGTAGCCCTATCAATCCCCTCGAAGGAATTTCAAATTCCAGGTGCTGCATTTCGCCCTTACTCTCCATTATCAGCATTTCACCTTTGCGCTGAGTAACCAGGTCTATTACGCGGCCACTATATTCAGCCGGTACATCTACTACAAGATTCTCATAAGGCTCACATTTTTTACAGTCTATTTCTTTTGTAATCACCTGCGGCTGGCCTATAGTCAATTCATATCCTTCTCGGCGCATGGTTTCTATTAGAATACTTAAATGCAAAATCCCCCGTCCGTAAACCATAAATCTTTCTGCACTATTGGTAGCGCTTACACGAAGCGCCAGGTTTTTTTCCAGCTCTTTTTCCAGCCTGTCTTTCAAATGGCGCGAGGTTACAAACTTTCCATCTCTGCCAAAAAAAGGAGAATTATTAATACTGAACTGCATATTCATCGTAGGCTCATCCACACTTATTATAGGTAAGGCTTCGGGGTTTTCAAAGTCCGCAAGCGTTTCACCAATATTAAAACCTTCTACCCCTACTACTGCGCAAATATCTCCCGCCAATACTTCACTTACTTTCTTTTTGCCCAACCCTTCAAAAACATATAATTCTTTCACACGGGTTTTCTGTACGCTACCATCAATCTTCATTAATGACAAAGGCTGATTATCTTTTATCACACCTCTTGCCACTTTGCCTACCGCTATTCTTCCCAAAAATGAAGAATAATCCAGAGAAGTTATTTGCATTTGCAAAGTTCCTTTTTCGTGAGATGGTGGCGGAACTTTTTCAAGAATTACATCAAGCAAAGGAAATATATTGTCGGTTGGCTCCAGCGTGGTATTCATCCAGCCAAGTTTGCTGGAACCGTAAATGGTTGCAAAATCCAATTGTTCTTCGGTAGCATCCAGGTTAAAAAATAATTCAAAAACTGCGTCATGTACTTCATCCGGACGGCAGTTTGTCTTATCTACTTTATTAATAACTACAATTGGGCGAAGGTTCAACTGTAATGCCTTCTGCAATACGAAACGGGTTTGTGGCATCGGGCCTTCAAAAGCGTCCACCAACAATACCACGCCATCAGCCATTTTTAAAACGCGTTCCACTTCCCCACCAAAATCACTATGGCCGGGTGTGTCAATTACATTTATTTTTACACCCTTATAAGTAACAGAAATATTTTTGCTAAAAATGGTAATTCCGCGTTCTCTTTCAAGATCGTTACTATCCATAATTAACTCACCTGATTCCTGGTTGTCGCGGAAAATGTTGGTACTCTTTAAAATTTTATCAACCAAAGTAGTTTTACCGTGATCAACGTGTGCTATAATAGCGATGTTTCTAATATCCATAAATTGTTTTAACCTGTAAGACAGTGTTTTTATCTGCCTGAATTTTTTTAAGGGTGCAAAGTTACATCAAAACGCCTTCCTGACAAGAATAAAAGAGAAACTTAACAGTTAAAGAATGCCAAATCAGTGGGTTTTACCTATTTTGTTTAAGCAAATAAGTAAGCCACTATGTATCTAAAAAGTGCTTCAGGAATTTCCAGGAACCGGGCTTCGGAAAAGAAGAGGGTAAAACTACCCCATCTTACTCTATGTATTTTGTTTGATCTCATTGGGCTTACCAGTTATTTGTTGCCTGCTTTTGGCGAGACCATAGATTTTGTATGGGCGCCCATTTCGGGGATAATTTTTTATTTTTCATTTGGGCAAAAAAGATTTGGAATGTTAGGCGGCCTGTTTTCTTTTCTCGAAGAAATTGCGCCCGGACTGGATTTTATTCCAACCTTCACGATAGCATGGTTTATAAAAAAACGGGAGATTGAAAAAAAATCAGAGAGTTCTAAGAACAATATTTGAACCCTATTCCCATTCAATCTTTGAATCATTCAGAAATTGTTCTAAAGATCGCTTTATCTTTTCCGGGTTGCGTAAACCTTTAACAGAGAGCATTTTCTCATCATTGAAGGTTGCCAACCTTGGAACGGGTGTTTTTAAGTTGAAATAGCTTTTTAAAGGTTGGCAACCTTTGCGAATTTGAAATGCATCCCCTTTGATCCGGATACTTTTCTTGCCATAAAAATAAGTAGTTTTAAAGACTAAACTTTTGCAATGAAAAATCTTTACTCTTTTTTATTTTTATTATTTTCCTGTCATTTTTGCTTTGCCCAGGATAGTATAACCGTAAGCGACATACGCTCCGCAGAAAAAATAATCAGGCTTCATTTTACAGAACCTAAAGAAGATTCCCTGCTTGAAGAAGTACAATCAAAAGCAAAATCGTACGATGAAATGCATCACTTTTCTTTAGATAATTCCATACCGATGACAATGGCGCAAAGCCCGCTTCTGCCTTATATGAATTTAAATAAGAACCAGTTGTCTGTAAAATTTACCATTCCCTCGGTTGTCAATCTTCCTGCCAACAAAAACGATCTTGCATTTTACTCTATTCCCCAATTGGCTTTTTTAATAAAAAATAAAAAGATATCTTCTGTGGAATTGACAAAATTTTTTATTGACCGCTTAAAAAAATACGGCGATACACTTCAATGTATTATTTCCCTCACAGAAGACATGGCGATGGAGCAGGCTGCTTTGGCTGATAAAGAAATAGCGGCAGGTAAATATCGTGGGCTGCTTCACGGCATTCCTTACGGAATTAAAGATCTGTTTGCCGTGAGTGGAACTAAAACGACATGGGGAGCGGAGCCGTACAAAGAACAGGTAATTGATAATAACGGTTATGTATATACAAAATTAAAAGAAGCCGGTGCGGTACTCATTGCCAAATTAACTTTGGGCGCTCTTGCCATGGATGATTACTGGTTTGGCGGACGTACCAAAAATCCGTGGAATATGCGGGAAGGCTCCAGCGGTTCGTCCGCGGGTTCAGCAGCAGCAACCGTTGCAGGGCTGGTGCCGTTTGCAATCGGAACAGAAACGTATGGCTCTATCATTTCTCCATCCACGGTTTGCGGAGCCACCGGTTTGCGGCCCACATTTGGATCCATCAGCCGTTCAGGCGCCATGACCCTTTCATGGAGCCTTGATAAAGCAGGTCCTATTTGCAGAAGCGCTGAAGATGCCGCCATTGTTTTTAATTATTTGCATGGCACCGATGGTAAAGATGCCGCAGCAGTAAACATGCCTTTTAATTATACAGGAAAAGCAGATTTCTCAAAGATGAAAATCGCCTATGCAAAAAATTACTTCGGAAAAAAAGATACTTTGGGAAATGAAAATAATGTATTGGAAGTTTTCAGGAGAGCAGGCGCAACACTTATCCCTATTGATTTCCCTGATTCCGGTGTTTACAA
>JBDSOE010000261.1:0-19698 GCA_039915005.1 Ginsengibacter sp. | reverse complement strand
GAATAATAGATTATGAAGGTGAAAAAAAAGACGTAAGAAAATTTATTGCCCTGGCAGATTGTATTGTGCTTCCATCCTATCGCGAAGGTACTTCCAATATACTGCTGGAAGCCGCCGCTATGGAAAAACCGGCAATTACTTCGGATACCACAGGATGTAAAGAAATTGTGGAAGATGGGGTTACCGGCTTTTTATGTAAAGTACGGAATGGAAAAGACCTTGCCGAGAAGATGGAAAAAATGCTTTTACTATCTCCGCATGAAAGAGGTATAATGGGCAAAAAAGCAAGACAGAAAATTATAAAAGAATATGATAAACAAATTGTAGTGGATGCCTATTTAAAAGCAATTGATAGAGTTTTTACATGATTTTTTACATCACATAAATACGGCATCAGAATTTGGATCTTTTGTTTCAGAAATGTTATTTTAACCTGACTCACATCAAACCTTTTCACTAAACAAATATCATAACATCAGTTATTTTACTTTTGTTGCAGAGATAAACATTTATGAACCTTCCTCAAAATGACCAGGAACTTTTAGAAAGTTTCAGAAACCCTGTAACCAAAGAGCAGGCCTTTACCGGTATTATAAAAAAATACCAGGAAAAATTGTATTGGCATGTAAGGAGGATGGTGATAGATCATGAAGACGCCAATGATGTATTGCAAAACATGTTTATTAAAGTCTGGAAGGGATTGGAAAATTTTCGTGAAGACAGCCAGCTTTATACATGGCTTTACCTCATTGCCACCAATGAATCACTTACCTTTCTTACACAACAAAAAAAGAGGAGTACTTTTTCTTTAAATGATGATGAGAATGGATTGAGTAATAAATTGAAAAGTGATACTCATTTCGATGCCAATAAGCTGGAATGGAAACTTCAGTTAGGCATTCAATCACTGCCCGAAAAACAAAGATTGGTTTTTAATTTGCGGTATTATGATGAAATGCCTTACGGCGAAATGAGCAAAGTGCTGGAAACAAGCGAAGGCGCGCTCAAAGCGAGTTATCACCATGCGGCAAAAAAGATTGAAGAATTTATATTGAACCATTAAACTTAGTGAACCGAAAACAGTCTGAGAAAAGGAATGAATCAGTCAAATGAAATAATAAAAGAATTGCAGGGCATCAGCCCAATACTGGCCCAGGTACAGAAAGTGAACGTATTTACAGTGCCTGACGGCTATTTTAAAATGTTGGCTGAAAAGATATCTACCCGCATTTTATTGGAGCAAAAGAGTCATATTAATTTAGATAAAAATAATAGCCCGCAGGTCCCTGAAGGATATTTCGATTCTTTAAGCGATATCATTCTCTCGAAAATAAAAAAGAAAGAAGAAGAAAAAGATGAAGAAGAGTTTCAAAAGTTATTTCCTGTTTTATACTCTTTAAAAGATAAAAATGTATTTGAAGTTCCCACAAATTATTTCGAAGAAATAAGCCATCAGGTTGTTGCTAAAATAAAAGATAACCGGCCTGCAAAGGTAATTTCCATACATTCCCGTTGGTGGAAATATGCAGCTGCAGCCGTAATAGCAGGCGTTATCACGCTTGGTTCCTTACAGTGGTTTCACAGCTCGCAGGATAAAAATGAAATCTCCACTTACGAGGCATCATTTCAATATAAAACTCCCGGCCAACTGGATGAAGGCATTACTTCATTAACTGACGAGGAAATTATAAAATACCTTGAAAAGCACGGCAGCATTATGGATAACGATTTATTAACCAAAGATCTGGATGTGAATGAACTACCTTCCACTGTTGATTACTTGATTAATGAAAATACGCTGAATGATTATTTGGAAAAAATTAATGTTACAAGCGACGATAAAAACACTCCCTGAGATGAAAAAATATTTACTCCTATTATTGATACTGTTTGGATGCTTTTCTTTTTTAAAAGCGCAGGTTGGAAGCGGGCAAAGAGGCGAAAAAATACAAGCGCTGAAAATCGCATTTATCACTCAAAAGCTACAACTGACCTCCGCGGAAGCCCAAATGTTCTGGCCCGTTTATAACCAGTACGAAAACGAGGTAAAAAATATTCGTGCCAATGATAAGAATGGAGACGTGCTGGAAAACGAAGAGCAGTTATTGCAGGTCAGAAAAAAATATAAACCCGAATTTGAAAAGATTCTTGGCCCTCAAAGGGTGAATAATTTATTTAACGCAGAGAGAGATTTTAGAAATGTGTTAATAAAGAGACTTAAAAATCGTAATCAGCAGCGAAATCGCTGATAATTTAAAACATTATAGAATTATTAAATGAAAAAATGAGAGAGAATAAAATTTCTCTTATTTTTGTAACTAGGTGTTTTTCATAGGTTAGCAACGGCCGGCCCTTTTTAGGGCGGGCCTTATTTTTATTTATAGCTTTAAAAATTAAATATTGGATATGTGATGTCGTGATAAAAAAGAAATGCCCATTTTTCTTCCTCGCCTTTTTTCCACCACTGCTGCCGTAGTTCCATAGCTTTTGCCGGGTCAAAATCGTATTTTGTTTTAAAACGGTTTTTCATTTGGTGCAATTGAGGTGCCACGTCGGCACCGAAAAAAACAATTTCATCGTTTTCTACAATTTTAAATATCTGGTGGTATGGACAATGCGCCCCGGTAACTTCGTAATGTATATAATTATCAATTACGCCATCACCTTCAGTAAATTGAAGCCGGGCATATTTTTCGAGCAATAAAAAATTTTCTTTTTTATAAGACGTGGATTCTTTTTGCAATGCAAAATCCCATTCATTTTTATTAATAAAATAAGTGGCGTTTTCAAAACTTACGATCTTCTTATTGGGATGAGCAATACCCCCGGAGTGGTCTTTATGAAGATGCGATAAAAGCACTTTGGTTACGTCAGTAGCGTTGATTCCGTTTGCGGCCAAATTTTTATGAATTTGCAACTGCCCGTTTTCATCTGCGTAGCCAAGCCCGGTATCCAGCACCAGGATATCCTGAGAGGTAATAACAGCAAACGGCTGAACTTCCACGAGCAGGCTGCCTTTAGCCCTTTGCTGAAGGTCGTCTTTGCTCACATCAAAAGGAATAAATTTTTTAGTTTGATCAATAGTAAAAGCGCCTTCGCTTAATGGAATTATTTTCATGTAATGATTTTAATTTTCTTTTACTTCCCATTTAAAACACCAAACCCACTATCTCAGAACCATGTGCCGGTCAGCATCAAGGCGTATTAAGATAAAAATCAAAATAGTGAAAGTTAGTAACGATGATCCTCCATAACTTAATAAGGGCAATGTAATTCCTATTACCGGCGCCAGTCCAATGGTCATACAAATATTGATGGATACGTGAAAAAACAGGATGGCGGCAACACCGTATGCATACACCCTGCTGAAGGTACTTCGTTGCCGTTCGGCCAAAAAAACAACCCTCAGCATGAATAAAACGTAGAGAATAATTATGAGACTGCTGCCCCAGAAACCGAAGTTTTCTCCAACAGAAGTAAAGATAAAATCCGTATGCTGCTCAGGTACAAAATCTCCCTGCGTTTGGGTTCCTTTCAAAAATCCTTTGCCCCACAAACCTCCGGAGCCGATGGCAATTTTTGATTGTTTTACATTGTAATTCTCTTTCGCTTTTTTCTTCTCTTTGCTTTGGCTCTGGGTCTTTTTTTCTTGTTCGCTTAATATTACCGTTTCCCCCTCTGGCACAAAATCAACCCCGAATGTGTTCATAATCCTTTCCACCTGGTAACGCTGAAGTACATTATTAAAAATATAAGGCACCGCAAATCTTTGTATGCTCACGCATATAAGCCAAACTCCTATTATCACAATCAGGATCTCTTTATCCCGCTTTATACTTCTTCTTAAAAAATAAATGGTAATTGCCGCAATAGCAGTAAGAATTAGCGCCAAAGTGTTTTTTTCTACCAAAATAGTAGCCACCACTAATATGGCAAATGAAAACCCAATGATGAGATATACCGGCGGAAGTCCTTCCCGATACATCGGGATCAAAAAAGCAAAATAAACCAATGCCAAACCTGTTTCATTTTGAAAAATAGAAAAAACCGCAGGCGTTAAAGCGATAGCGGCGGCAATCAACTGGGATTGCGTATTTTGAAAATTTGTTTCGGGTCGTGATAAGTATTTTGCAAGTGCAAGAGCGGTAAAAATTTTACAGGTTTCCACGGGTTGAAGGTTAAAAAACCCCATCGGGATCCACGACCTGGAACCATTAATATCTTTCCCTATGAAAAAAGTAGCGGCCATAAGAATAATTCCAAAGACATAACCAATATTGGCGGTGGCGGTAAAAAACTTACTATCGGTTAACAGGATAAAAATGGCCACTACCGCAGAAATCCCAATGAATAATAACTGCCTTGCATAGTTCTTTTTTAAGCCACTTATGTTTTGTAAAATATTTTCGCTTTGATGGTATTCAACAGAAAAAATACACAGAATACCTATGCTTACAAGGATGATGTAAAACCATACGGTTATCCAATCAACTCCCTTTGATATGACGACCTGATCACGCATTAAAATAACCAATTGTTTTAGGGTAAAGAATTAATATCATTCAATTTTTTTTGTCTTTCAGGAAGCAAAGCACTTGCAACAGATTTTGTAGCAGTATCTTTTTTAGAAGGTACCGAATCAGTAGCGGGATGCTCCTGCTGTTTTGATTTTTTCAATTTTTCCAGGCCTTCCATTTCGTCCTGGTCTTCAACACCCATGGTATCTTTTGCCACTTTTATATATCCTTTTTCCAGAAGGTAAGAGGTGTCTCTCGCATGCAACAGAGAGTCTCTCTGGCGGAGCGCCTGGTAAATACGCGCGGGCATCAGGTTCATTTTTGAAATGGCTTCCACTCTTGCTTTTCTCTCTTTACCGCTAATGGAATCATTCAGATATTGCTCAATCATAAGGCTGGCGATGGGCGCCGCCGAAGTGGAACCGAATCCTGCATTTTCGCATATAACGGCGATGGCTATACGCGGATTTTCTCTGGGAGCAAAAGCCGCAAAAAACGCGTGGTCTTTTTGTTTTACTCCTTTATAATAGTTTTCCACAGTGCCCGTTTTTCCGCAAACAACGATGCCGGGCACTTTTGCCGCTGCACCTGTCCCTCTTTCCATTACGCCCTGCATACCATCATGTACCGCGTCAAAAATACTATCTGGGATACTTAACGGGTGGTGGCGCAATTTAAAGGAATCAAGCAGCCCGTATCTATCGCCTCCATCAATGGAATCAATCATGTGAGGTGTAATGAACCATCCTTTATTGGCAAGATAAGCCATTTCATTTGCCACCTGAAGCGGCGTTACATTTACTTCGCCCTGGCCAATACTTACAGAGCGCAAGGTGCAAAAATTCCAATGGCCCTCCCCATACATTTTATCATAAGTTCTCGGCGTGGGAATCAGCCCGCTTTTTTCTGACGGCATATCTATTCCTAATTTATTACCCAGTCCGAAGGCATACATGTAATTTGCCCACACTCGTAATGCGCTGTCGGGTGAGCCAAAAGCGGGATTGTTTATAGTCCGCTGCATTACATTGGCAAAATAAGTATTGCACGACCAGGTGATTGCCTCTTTCAATTTAAAATTTCCGGGATCCAGGCAACGCATGGGACGGCCACATCCATAAAAAGCACCGGTACATAAAAAAGTGGTGGAAGGAGTGATGACTCCTTCCTGCAAACCAATCAATGCCTGTAAGGTTTTGAAAGTGGAGCCAGGCTGGTAGTAGGCATTTACGGTACGGTTGATCATAGGTAACCGCGGATCTAATAATAACTCTGCAAAATGTTTTTTTCTTTCAGAACCGCTTAAAAGATTCGGTTTGTAAGTGGGGCTGCTTACCATGGCCAGCACGCCACCAGTTCTGGGATCAAGCGCTACAATGGCGCCGATTTTATTTTCCATCAAATGTTCGCCTAATATTTGAAGATCAATATCAAGAGACATGTGCAGGTTCTCACCGGGAATAGCAGCCGTATCAAATCTTCCATTTTCCAGCCGGTCGGTCAGGCGGTTTTTATTATCTCTTTTCCAATATTCTATACCACGCTGGCCCATCAATACTTTTTCATAACTGCGTTCCAGTCCTGTTTTTCCTGCATAATCTCCCGTCTGATATCCTTCGCCTTCATGCGCTTTTAAAAAAACCGGGCTTACTTCTGATAAATAACCCAAAATATTTCCTGCAGCATCAAAAGGATAATCGCGTACAGGCCTTTCCTGCAAATAAAATGCCGGCACAAATTTGTACATGCTTTCATTGATGCGGGCAATTCTTTCTGGAGCCAGTGAAGATTCAAAAACCGAAGGGCGGAAGCTTTTGTTTTTGATTATGGCGGTAAGAATTCTTTTTCTAAACTCTGCGGTATCAATTTCCAGGATGCGGCACAAAGTAGCCGTATCAAGGTTCATACTTCTTATTTTGCCGGGGGTTACCATAAGGTCGTAAATAATGGTATTCCTGAGAATGGCCTTGCCTTTACGGTCAAATAAAATTCCCCGGTCAGGATAAATTACCTGCCGGAATTTTCCCTGCTCATCAGCCATGATGGAATATTTGGTATCCAAAACCTGCAGCGTGAATAAACGAAAAACGATCACCAATCCCATGAACAGGATCATGGCTATAATAATATTTTTCCTTGACTGATTAAATACAGACAAAACTTACATGATTTTGGGAAATGAGAAAGTGGTCAGTGATTTTCACATACAAAAGTAGCACGTCTAAATTGTATTTGTCCTAAATCTTTGCTTCCTTACAAATAATAATTCCGTCATTAAAATTAACAATAAACTTATTGCGGTAGATAGCAAAGATTTTAGAATAAAATAAAAATAGCCGCCTGTTTGCATCGCCTGCAAAAAGAACAAAAATGTGTGGTGAATAAAAGTTAAAATAGTTACGTAGGTAAAATAGGGAGTGAAGCCCATACTTTTGATGGAAGGCTCATTGTAATTACTTTCAGCCCCTTCCTGCGAGATGAGAAGGTTAATTAAAAAGGGCCTTAAATAGGCTATGAGCACACAGGCCGCGGTATGCAAGCCGTACGTTTTGGCAAAACTATCCAGCGAAAAACCCAGGGCAAAAGCAAGTAACATCACCATACGGCGGCCTGTTTTGAAAGGAAGCCAAAGAATAAATAAAAAATAGAGATAAGGAGTTGTTAGTTGATGCAAAGGGGGAACCTGGTTCAATACAAATACTTGTATCAAAATAAAAAGGCAGAACCGGATTATATTTTTTACAAGATTACTCATTTGCTTTTTACTTTCTTTAAAAGTTGTTGGGGTTCTTCTTTTTGAAGATTATCTATAATGTATGAATATTGAAGGTTTCCAAAATTGGCCCCAGGCCTTATTCTTACGGTGTAGGTGCTGCTGGTTTTATCATTTATAATATCTTTCACAAAGCCAACCAGCAAGCCCGGTGGAAATTTATCTGAAAAGCCACTGGTAACAACGGTATCGCCCTTAGTTATTTTTACGGTTTTTGAAATGTCTTTTAATATTAAAATATCAGGTTGTTTGCCATCCCATACAACGGTTCCGGTTTCCCCGCTTTTCTTCAGCCGGGCGCTAAGATTGCTTTGTGCATGAAGCAAACTCATTACCACCGCATAATTTTCGCTGACGTCCATTACGGTTCCTATCACCGCATTATTAGGGTCTATTACTCCCATATCTGCATACAGCCCTTGCAGTGAACCTCTGTGAAGTTCAATATAATTGTTGGGCTGATTAACAGAAGTACGAATCACCTTTGCCTGCATGTATAAATATTTTCTTTGTTTTTGCAGGCTATCAATTGTAATAGTATCCACCGCTATTTTATTTACGGTATCGGGCATTTCAAAATCCTGTTTCAATTTATTATACAAATGTTCGTTGGCCTTTACGAGTGAATCATTGGTTCTCTTCAATTGAAAATAATATTCCACATTATTGTACTGTTTGCTGATTCTGCCGGTAACCTCATTGGCCACGGATGAATAAACGGTATGGTGATAGCGATTGTAAGTGAAGAGCATATAAAAGGATATACCCATCAGAACTAAGAAGAAAATAAAATTAAAATAAATGCGGATAAAAAGAAAAATATTACGCATACCACTATTTCCCCTTCAGGAAGGAGAGTTTATTATGTTTATAGGAAATGTACATGAAATTTATTTAAGGATTGCATTCCTTCCATTGAAATGCCGGAAATATTTAAAAGATAGGAAGAGAGTAAACTTTGTAAAGCTTGCTACCTGCTATCTATCTCATCACAAAAGGATAACGGTCATAATGTTTTAATGCAAGTCCCGTGCCTCTTACCACACTCTTCAACGGATCGTCTGCTATATGAACCGGTAATTTAATTTTTGCTGCGAGTCTTTTATCAAGCCCTCTTAATAAAGCGCCGCCGCCGGTTAAATATAAACCCCTTCGGTAAATATCCGAAGCAAGCTCGGGCGGCGTGGTTTCCAGTGCTTTCAAAATACCTTCTTCAATTTTGAAAATAGATTTATCCAGCGCTTCCGCAATTTCCTGGTAGCTCACCATTATTTGTTTGGGAATACCCGTTACCAGGTCGCGTCCATTTACAGGCATATCTTCCGGAGGATTATCAATATCTTTCATGGCGGCGCCAATCTGTATTTTGATTTGCTCTGCAGTGCGCTCTCCAATTAATAAACTGTGGTAGCGACGCAATGCTTCCATAATATCAGCGGTAAACTCATCGCCGGCTACTCTTATAGATTGGTCGCAAACGATACCTGCCAAAGCAATTACGGTAATTCCGGTGGTGCCTCCTCCAATGTCAATGATCATATTTCCCACGGGCTCTTCTACGTCAATACCGATACCAAGCGCCGCTGCCATGGGCTCGTGCAACAAATACACTTCCTTTGCCCCGGCCTGCTCCGCACTATCTCTTACCGCTCTTTTTTCAACTTCTGTAATGCTGCTGGGTATGCAGATCATCATACGCCAGCTTGGTGGAAACAGCGGTTTTTTTGGATAGATCTTTTTGATCATTTCCCGTATCATTAGTTCAGCCGCATTAAAATCCGCTATTACGCCATCTTTCAGAGGGCGAACGGTCCGGATGCTTTCATGGGTTTTTTCATGCATCATCAATGCCTTTTTTCCTACGGCCAGAATATTTTTAGGATTATTTCTGTCCAGGGCCACAATAGAAGGCTCGTTAACTACCACTACATCGTTATGAATAATAAGCGTATTTGCGGTACCAAGATCAATGGCTATTTCCTGTGTAAAAAAATTAAAAAGGCCCATGTTTTATTGAGGTATATTGAGAAATTACTAATGCCTGCAAAGTTGTGGAAATAATTTGGAATAACCACTTAATACAGGGATTGCTTTTAAAGAACGCGAATAAAAATTCTAAATTGTATTATGGGATTGTTCTTCTGAAAAAAATGAAATGGAAAATGGTAAAATTTCATCCATTGTTACAAAACAAAAAAACCCTCTGCAATCAAGCCTTTTTAACCGATGCCAGAAGCCCATGGTTACTCCACAAACTCGTAGCCAATATCGCCGCGCCAATAAATACCTTTAAAATGTATTTGTTCCAAAATTTCTTTGGATAATTCGATGGTTTCGCCAAGGGTACCGGCCATTGCGGATACGGCCAAAACCCTTCCGCCGTTGGTAACTGTTTCCTCAGCCAATTGTTGGGTGCCGGCATGAAAAACCATTACTCCGCCTTCATCTTCTATGTGCTTTATGGCCTGCGGGTTTTCCAGGTAGCCAAATTCTATTGGATAGCCTTTTTTATATTCCTCCGGGTAGCCGCCACTTACCGCAACAATGGTGGCGGCATTACTTTTACTGATTTCTATTTTATGTATGTCTAATTTCTGCTGCCCCATGGCTATTAATAATTCCAGCAAGTCATTTTTTAAACGGAGCATTACCACTTCGGTTTCCGGATCGCCCATGCGGCAATTATATTCAATTACCATAGGCTCTTCCTCCACTTTTATCAAACCGAAAAATAAGAAACCACGGTAATCTATTCCATCTTCCCGCAGGCCTTTAATCGTTGGCTCAATAATTCTTTCCTCTATTTTTTGTATAAAATGTTCAGTGGCAAAAGGCACCGGGCTTATCGCTCCCATTCCTCCTGTATTTAACCCTGTATCTCCTTCTCCTATTTTTTTATAATCTTTTGCTTCCGGAAGCAGCACATAATTTTTGCCATCCGTAAGAGCGAAAACGCTCAACTCTATGCCATCCAGAAATTCCTCCACCACTACTTTGTTTCCTGCCGTTCCAAATTTTGATTGCTGAATAATAAGCTCAAATTCTTCCAACGCTTCTGAATGCTTGTTACAGATAAGAACACCTTTCCCAGCGGCAAGCCCATCCGCTTTCAGCACTATGGGCAAAGAATGGTTCTGAATATATTTTACGCCTTCATCAAAATTTTCAAGACTGAACTCCCTGTACTTCGCTGTAGGGATATTATGCTTTTGCATAAAGCTTTTTGCAAAAGCTTTACTGCCCTCCATTTGAGCGCCTTGTGCGGATGGGCCGGTGATAATGATATGACGTAAAGCGTCATCATTTTTAAAAAAATCATAAATACCATTTACCAGCGGCTCTTCCGGGCCTACCACCACCATCTCAATTTTACGGTCAATACAAAATTCTTTTATGGCTTTAAAATCATTAATCCCTATGTTGATATTTTCGCCGAACTGCGCGGTGCCTGCATTGCCGGGAGCAATGAACAACGCCGGATTTAGTTTGCTTTGATGTAATTTCCAGCAGAAGGTATGTTCCCTGCCACCTGAGCCAAGAATGAGAATTTTCAAAGTTTATTTTTTATTTAAAAAAGAAACGGCAAGTTATGAAATGACCGATAAAAAACAGGAAGCAGACGACATTGATTTTTAAATAACGAAAAAGTTGTGTTGATTTATAAATGAAGTTTAACAATCTTACTTCCTGAAATAAACCGGGTTTTGGTTTTTATCTGTATTTTACAATTTATATAAAATAAAATTTTTCAATTTTAAACTGAAAAAATAAATGCAGCAAACTATTGATCACAAAGGACATCCACCAGCGCTATTTATTCTTTTTTTTACAGAAATGTGGGAAAGATTCAGCTATTACGGAATGCGTGCCCTGCTGGTACTTTTCCTGGTAACTTCTGTTACCGGCGGAGGCTGGGCCTGGGAAAGATCTGAAGCGCTTCAACTTTATGCCGTTTATACCGGCCTGGTGTATTTAACCCCCATTATCGGTGGATGGATAGCTGATAAATTCCTGGGCTATAGAAATTCAGTGATCCTTGGTGCACTCATCATGACCATTGGTCACGCGAGTATGGCGATGGATACAAGGGTATTCTTTTTTATAGGCCTTGCCTGTTTAATTATAGGAAATGGTTTATTTAAACCCAATATCTCTTCCATAGTAGGGCAGCTATATACCCACGACAGCGATAAAAAGGACTCAGCCTACACCATCTTCTATATGGGTATTAATGCAGGGGCATTCCTCGGTATTTTATTGTGTGGCTACATTGGCGAAAAAGTGGGATGGAGTTATGGGTTCGGATTAGCTGGCATTTTTATGTTTTTTGGAATGCTGCAGTTTTCATTTGCCCAAAAAATATTTGGTTCCATAGGACTTGCCCCAAAAAAGGAAGAGGAGCTTGCGCTGATAAACCCACACGCCAACCCCGTTACCGAAGAACTCGTGGAAGAAAGCCATCAATCCAAAAAAATTACCCGCGATCGCATCATCGTGATAGTGGTCTTCTCTATATTCACTATCTTTTTCTGGATGGCGTTTGAGCAGGCGGGTGGCTCCATGACTATTTTTGCAAAGGATTATACCAACAGGGTATTATCAGGAAACAGCGCATCTATTTTTAAATGGTCTAATAGTTTAATTGTAGTGGCTACCATGCTTATTTTAACGGTGGTACTCATTAATCTTTTCAGAAAAACATTCAAGAAATATGCACTTGCTAATATTTTTTTAGGAACCAGTTTTGCTATCATCTGGGGATTGGTTTTCTGGATGCTGAACAAAGAGTTTAATGCGCCTGTGGCAGAAGTGCCGGCATCGTGGTTCAGTATTTTAAATTCATTTTTCATCATAGCCTTTGCGCCATTATTTTCCAAAATATGGGAAAGTAAATTCAATCCTTCAGGGCCAATAAAGTTTGGCATTGGATTGATATTGCTCGGAATTGGTTTCGCTATTCTTGCCTATGGTGGCATTACTATTGAGCAGGGAGCAGGCACAGCCTCTGTCAGTATGATATGGCTTGTTCTGGCTTATCTTTTTCATACGCTTGGCGAGCTTTGTGTATCGCCGGTAGGCCTTTCCTACATTAGTAAACTTTCGCCGGTGAAAGTAGTGGGCCTCATGTTTGGAATTTGGTTCGTTGCCACTTTTATTGCCAATACGCTGGCAGGCCTTACCGGAAGCCTTATTGACGGCATCACTCAGAGATATTCTATTTCTTTTTTCTTTATGATTTTTGCCATCATACCAGTGGTGGCGGGCTTAATCATGTTTGGTTTAAATAAAACGTTGGTAAAGAAAATGCATGGCATTCATTAAAAATATTTAGTTCAAATATTGAATGATTTATAAAAAGCGGTTCTCTTGCAGGCCGCTTTTTTTATGCATTCAAAAGAATCTGAAAACCGTTTTTGCATTCTCATTTTTTTAAATACAAGAAAAAATAAGATATAAATTTTTACTGAAAATGACATAACGTATTGAAAACTCCTATAAAAATGAATCATATTTTTAAAATTCTCTGTACTTTACGACGCCAAAAAGAACAATTTTTATAATTTTTATAAACAAATCAAAACAAAGAATATGGAAGGCCAGGAAATTCCGGTAGATATTCAAACCCCAAAAAAAGGCAAACACCCCAGAGCGCTTTATGTGCTTTTTCTTACCGAAATGTGGGAGCGGTTTGCTTATTATTTAATGGTAGGCATTTTATTGCTTTATCTGATAGATGATAAAACCGGCGGCAAAGGAATGACAGAAAAAATGGGCGCTGATGTGGTAGGAAGTTTTATCGCGCTTGTTTACCTGACGCCATTCATTGGCGGTTTGCTTGCCGACAGGTATTTGGGCTATATAAAATCTATTTTCCTGGGAGGCTCGTTAATGGCCCTGGGATATTTTGGTTTATCAATTCCAGGCGATACCGCCATGTATGTTTCCCTCGGATTTATCATCGTGGGAAATGGTTTTTTCAAAACAAATATTTCTACCGTATTGGGAAATATTTATAACCGGGAAGATCTAAAACCACTGAAAGATAATGCCTACAATATCTTTTATATGGGTATCAATATCGGCGCTTTGGTTTGCAATTTTGTGGCTGCCTATTTAAGAAACCAATATGGCTGGGGCTATGCTTTTGCAGCAGCGGGCGTGGGCCTTGTGATAGGATTAATAACATTGGCCAGTTCATTAAAAGGCGTAAAAGAAGGAGAAGTAAAAAGAGAAAAACGTGCAGAAGATATGCCTACCGGAAAAATATTCGGTTATGTATTTTTACCGGCAATTATTGCGGCGGTAATCGGATGGATGGTGCCTACCATGCTTTTTGGTTCCACCATTATGGGAAGCCAATCCAATGATGCATTCATTTTTGCATGCCTTCCCATTATTGCTTTTTATATTTCACTTTATGTGGGCGCCACAGGGCAGGACAAAAAAGGCATTGGCGCCTTGTTATTTATTTTTGCAATTTCCATTATTTTCTGGACTATTTATAATCAAAACTCCACGGGCCTTACTTTGTGGGCACAAAAACATACGGACAGAACGGTATCTCCAACTGCTGAAAAAATTGCCGGCAGTTTAGGCTTTCTTCAAACGGCAAATACGAGTCCGCATCTTGTAGATAAAGTAGATCAAAATTTTGTGGATGTAAAAGATAATGCAGCCATAGCAGGCCCTGCAGGGGATCATAATGTAAAGCTGGTGAATGGAAATGTTATTAACCCAAAGACAAAAGTAGTGCAGGTAATGGGGCCCGATCCTTATTTCAATAACGTACCCAAGGATGAATGGCCACCGAGTGGAAAAGAAAAATTAGCGAACACAGAATTATTCCAATCTATCAATCCATTATTTATCGTACTGCTTACTTTAATTTTTGTGCCCTTCTTTGGCTTTTTACGAAAACGAAATAAAGAGCCTACTACCGCCACAAAATTCGGAATGGCATTATTTATTTCCGGGCTTTCTTCATTGGTAATGGTGTTCGCCATTTTATCTGTGCCGTCAGTGTACCTGGAAAAAACTTCTCCTTACTGGCTGTGGGGGACTTATTTTGTTTTTACAATCAGTGAAATATTTCTAAGCCCGATAGGATTGTCTCTTGTCTCAAAATTAGCGCCGGCAAGACTTACGGCGCTTTTGATGGGTGGCTGGTTTCTATCTACAGCCATAGGTGGAAAAATTGCCGGAGTGATGACGAGTTTTTGGGACGATTTTACGGATAAAAAAGTATTTTTTCTGATCCTGGTGGTAGCCGCATTTATCGGTGGAATATTAATATTCAGCCGGTTGAAATCTTTGAACGGGATAGTAAAAGAAAAAACAGGAACAGCCTGATTTATTTTTATTATTCCGTAGTAGCCCGGCATTTTATTTTGGATAAATATTGTCTTCCATGATACTAATTGTTTTGTAAGAATTACCCTGGATATTTTTGAATTGAATGATGGCGTTTTACTATTAACCATTGTTAAATGTCAAAAGCATATCATATTCGCATTTGGAAAAGAGCGCCATTCATGCGTTTGCTTTTGCTTGCCATAGCAGGTATCATTCTTGAATTTTATTTTCATTTTACATTAAAATATGTAATCGCTAGCGCCGCTGCGCTCTCAATGGCTTTTGTATTATTCAGTTTCTTACCAGCGGTAAGCCGGTATAAATTCAGGGTATTGCAGGGAGTTATTATTTCTCTCTTCATGATTATTTTCGGAATGTTTATTACCTGGAATAAAGATATCCGTAATCATAAAAGCTGGTATGACAACAACTACAACGACAGCAGTTTTTTAATAGTTACTATCAAAGAACCTTTGATAGAAAAAGCGAAATCTTACAAGGCCCTGTCAAACGTGGAATCCATTATTAACAGGGATTCTCAGAAGGTAGCAAGAGGTACTTTGCTAATCTACTTTGAGAAAAATTCTTTGTCGGAAAATCTTAAATACGGGGATAAAATAATTATTGGAAAAAGAGTACAACCCATAAAGAATTCAGGCAATCCGGCTGCGTTTAACTATGCCCGTTATTCCGCGTTTCAACAGATCTTTCACCAGGTGTATCTGAAACGAAATGAATGGATCTTATTGAAAGGAAATGAAGCCTCTACATTTAAAAGCGTTCTTTTTTCAACGCGCGATTACATTTTGAAAACGCTTGACCAATATATACCCGGCGCCGATCAATCTTCTCTTGCAAAGGCGCTTTTAATTGGATACAGAATTGATCTTGATAAAGATTTGGTACAAGCCTACAGCAACGTAGGCGTGGTTCATTTAATTGCTATTTCAGGTATGCACCTGGCGCTTATTTATTATTTACTTTTTTGGATAACTACTAAAATTCCTTTTGTAAAAAGATCAAAAATTAGCCGCCTTATTCTTATCCTGTGCTGCCTTTGGTTTTTTTCCTTATTAACCGGTGCACCCGCGTCTGTACTACGTTCCGCCGTTATGTTTAGTTTTATCGCAATAGGTAGTTCGTTCAATAAAAACAATTCGATTTATAATTCATTGGCCATTTCCGCATTTCTATTACTATGTTACGATCCGTTCATGTTGTGGGATGTGGGTTTCCAGCTTTCTTATCTCGCTGTTTTGTGAATCGTAATTTTGCAAAAGAATATTTATAACTGGTTTTATTTTGAAAATAAAATTGCGGATAAAACCTGGAAGCTAGCTTCTGTTTCACTGGCGGCCCAGGTATTTACTTTGCCCGCTTGCATTTACTATTTTCACCAATTCCCACTGCTTTTTTTGATATCGAACATGGTGGCTATCCCTTTATCAACTTTTGCTCTTTGGGGATGTATTGCTCTTTTATTTGTTTCTCCAATTCCATTGGCAGCCTCATTATTGGGAAAAGTGGTTTGGTTATTTATATGGCTATTGAATCATTCTGTCCTGATAATTAGTAATATTTCTTTTGCCTTGTGGGATAAGATTTCCATTTCTGTAACGGGTGTTCTTTTGTTGTACATTATTTTTTCCGCGTTAGTCTATTGGCTGCTGAAGAAGGACTTGATGGCATTAAAAATCGCACTGCTAATTGCTTTGGTATTTGCGGGAATAACCAGCTTTAATAAATGGCAGTCATTCCATCAAAAGAAAATGATTGTTTACAATATCGCAACGCACCAGGCCATTGATTTTATACAAGGACAAACCTATCATTTTATTAGTGACACCAGTTTGGTAAAAGATGAACTGCTTCAAAATTTTAATTTAAAACCGGCGCGGATAGCGCTGATGCTTACTTCAGAATCATCTTTGCCCGGTGTTTTAATTAATAAAAATAATTTTTATCAATTTTATAAGAAGCGAATAGTATTGATTGATTCCACTTTACATTATTCTCCTTTAAGCAAAAAAATAAAAGCAGATTACATAATTATCTCTAAAAATCCGGGAATAAAAATTGCCAGTCTTGCCCACACATTTGATTGTAATTTCTACGTTTTTGATGCTTCCAATTCACTGTGGAAAATTGGTCAATGGAAAAAAGAGTGTGAAGAATTACATTTGCATTCCCATTCTGTTTCTGAACAGGGTGCATTTGTAACCGACTTTTAAAAGAATTATTCTCCGTTTAATCATGCAAAAAAAAATAAAATCTGCGCTTATCTCTGTTTATAGCAAAGAAGGGCTGCAACCCATTATTGCGTTACTTACTCAACAAAACATTACTATTTACAGTACTGGCGGCACTCAAAAATTCATTGAAGAACATGGCGGAAAATGTATTCCGGTGGAATCGCTTACAGGGTATCCTTCCATCCTGGGCGGAAGAGTGAAAACCCTGCATCCTGTTGTATTTGGCGGCTTTCTTGCCAGGCGGGATGTGGAAAGTGATTTGAAAGAAATGGCTCAATATCATATACCGGAAATTGACCTGGTAGTGGTTGATCTATATCCATTTGAAGAAACGGTGAAAGCAACAAAGGATGAAGCCGTGATCATAGAAAAAATTGATATTGGCGGACCATCCATGATTCGCGCGGCGGCTAAGAACTTTGAAAGCGTAGTGGTGATTTCTGACAAAAACGATTACAAACAATTGGAGAATATTTTAGCAGAAAAGAATGCTGAAACTTCATTGGAAGAAAGAAAAGATTTTGCAGGAAAAGCGTTTGATGTATGTTCTCATTATGATATTGCCATCTCAAATTATTTCAATAAAACCTATTTTGCCAATCCGTTTCAAACTCATAAGAAAGTAATGCGGTACGGCGAAAATCCTCACCAGAGCGGGTTTTACTTAGGGAACATCAATGATATATTTGACCAGTTGCACGGCAAAGAGCTTTCTTATAATAATTTAGTGGACGTAGATGCTGCATTGCAATTGATAAAAGAATTTAAAAAAGAAGATTCACCGGACAGCACTTTCGCCATTATAAAACATACCAATGTATGCGGGATAGCGCAAAGAAAAAGTGTATCAGCATCTTTTTCCGCTGCACTTGCCGGCGATCCCGAAAGTGCATTTGGCGGTGTATTGATTTCAAATGCGGCTATAGATAAAACCACCGCTGATTTATTAAAAGATTTATTTTTTGAAGTGCTGATTGCGCCTGATTTTGATGAAGATGCGTTGCCGGTTCTTTATGCAAAGAAGAATCGCATTGTTTTAAAATTGAAAGAAATCCCTAAAGTAAAACAACAATCAAAATCTCTGCTGAATGGATTATTGGTGCAGGATATTGATGAAGGAAACTTTACAGAATGGAGTGAAGCAGGCGGAAGAAATACTATTAAAGAAGAAAAAGAAGATTTAATTTTTGGCAATATTGTTTGTAAACATTTAAAGAGCAATGCAATTGCTATTGTAAAAAACAAACAGCTTCTGGGAAAAGGTTGCGGACAAACTTCGCGCATAGACGCATTGAAACAGGCCATTGCCAAAGCCCATCAATTTGAATTTGATTTACAAAATGCAGTAGCTGCCAGCGATGCCTTTTTCCCCTTTGATGATTGTGTAAAGATCGCTCACAGTGCGGGCATCAGCGCATTTATTCAGCCAGGTGGTTCTATAAGGGATAAAGATTCCATTGCGTATTGCAAAGAAAATAACCTGGCAATGGTAATGACGGGACTGAGGCATTTTAAGCATTGAGATTTACAAAAAGAAATCCATGTAAGACAGAGCCTAGGTTTGTTAACTATAAAATATAAAGCCGGCATAAAACTTTGGTTTTATGCCGGCTCTAAAAATATATTGTACTCCAAAGCTCAAAGCTCATGGCTCACCACTTCTTCCTAACTCAAAGTTGCTTCCATTGAAATGTCAATATTTGAATTCAATGATTTGGAAATCGGGCAATTTTCTTTCGCATCTTTAGCGCATTCATCAAATTTTTCTTTGCTGATACCCGGCACTTTTGCGTGTACAGTGAGGTGCGATTTTGAAATGGCTCCAGCGCCAAAAGTAATATCGCATTTGGTTTCAATTTTATCTGCTGTAAAACCTGCTTCACTTAAAACGATGGCAAATTTCATAGAAAAACAACCTGCATGTGCTGCCGCTATTAATTCTTCCGGATTGGTACCATCTTTGGCATCACCAAATCTTGTGGCGAATGTAAATGGCGCATTATTCAGTGCTTTTGTTTCAGTAGTTATAATCCCTTTTCCTTCTTTGGCGCCCTGCCATTCGGCGTTTGCATACTTGCTCATAATTTTTATTTTTTATTGATTACAAATTGGGTTCATTCATGTGCTTGCTCATTTTGTTTGAAGGTAAGAAGAAGAATTTACTACTTTGGTAAAAACTACTGAGGAAATTCTGATGAAGGCAACCTGACAATTCCCCTGCCGTTTATTATATGCCAGCTCTTGAAATCCTGTGGCGCATCCAGCCCATCCCCATCAATTATTTGCGTGCGTGTACGAATTCTTACAGGCTTATCTGTATAAAATTCACGGCCAGGAATATTTCTGTCCCAATATAATTCGTTGCAAAATAAAGTATCGCCTTTTATATTAAAAACCACCACGCTGTCTCTTAGAAAAACCTTGCTCTCTGATTCCATATATTTTGCATAGTGCGCATCCAGCTTACTTTCCACACGCAGGCTATCATCAAAGAAATCCGCATGAATGGTTTTTGTAAATTCTATAAAAGGAGTAGCTTCCTGGTGGCGCAGCATCAGGGGAGCCGTTATGCGGGCGCTGGTTTTATCGCCAGTACTATAAATAATGGTAACCCCTTTTGCCTCCTCTATACCAATCCCTTTGGAAGCAGTAAATTTATTAAGATCCTCTAAAGAATTTTCGCAGGAAATAAGAAAAAAGCAGCCTGTTATAAAGGCTGCTTTGATTAATAAAAAAATATGAAAACGGTTTTGTTTCATTAAAAATAAATTAGACACCCAGATTACTTCCGCGCAAATCTATT
>JBDSOE010000238.1:0-20823 GCA_039915005.1 Ginsengibacter sp. | reverse complement strand
CAAAAAGAAAGGCGGCCACTATCAGTCTATCTTCTATACTCACTTTGTTACTAACACCGAAGCCTAAACGAAAATAATTATAACAAAGTGCAGCGATTTGTTTCCTGTCACGGGAACCATGTTTCTTATTTAATGAAAAGTATTTTTTTACATAAAGATGAAAGGGCTCTGCACCTTTATAGTTGGAGAGAAGGGAAGATGCGTATTGCATATACCTGTGAAAATGATTCCCGTAATGGATGGAAGTATTCTCACCTGGATTCATAAATTGACTATAAATTTTCTTCTTTAGATCAAAGCTGAAGCAATGCCTTCACAGGGTCTTTACCAAATAAAAGCTGTTCAGGATTTTCAAGCATTTGCTTTATGCGAACAAGGAAACTTACTGATTCGCGACCGTCAATTACTCTGTGGTCGTAACTCAATGCCACATACATCATGGGTTTTATTACCACCTGGCCTTTTATAGCTACTGGCCGTTCTACAATGTTGTGCATCCCCAGGATAGCGCTTTGAGGTATGTTGATAATGGGCGTGCTCATCAGGGAACCAAAGACGCCGCCGTTTGTTATGGTAAAAGTTCCCCCCGTCATTTCTTCTATAGTTAGTTTGCTTTCCCTGGCCTTTATGGCAAGTTGTGCCACTTCCTTTTCAATCTCAGCCATACTCAGGCTTTCGGCATTTCTTATCACCGGAACTACCAGTCCCTTTGGTGAAGAAACCGCAATTGAAATATCGCAATAGTCATAGTAAATAATATTATCACCATCCAGTTTTGCATTCACTGTAGGCCATTCCTGCAGGGCGAAGCAACAGGCCTTTGTGAAAAAACTCATGAACCCTAATCCTATCTCATGTGTTTTTTTGAAGGCTTCTTTATATTTTGTTCTTAACTCCATAATAGCGCTCATATCCACCTCGTTGAAAGTGGTGAGCATGGCGGTACTGTTTTTTGCTTCTACCAATCTGCGGCTGATGGTTCTGCGCAGATTGGACATTTTTTTGGGATTTTCCTCACGACTGAAAAGTGGTTTACCGATTGCCCGTCCCGGATTGGCGAGAGCATCCAGCACATCATTCTTCATTATTTTTCCATGAGAACCCGTAGGAACCACTTTTTATACGTCCACTTTTTTGTCGGCTAAAATGGCCGCAGCCACAGGCGTGGCCTTTACTTCTTTTTCTTTGGTTTCAGTTTTTATTTCTTTTGGAGCTTCAGCAATAGATTTAGCTTCAGCCTTTGATTGCTCTGCTTTTTTCTCTTCTTTGGGGGCGGCTTCTTTAGTTGCCGGCTTTTGGGCTGTCTCATCAATGGTAGCCACCACATCACCTATTTTTAAAGTATCGTCTTCTTTGGCTTTGGTGTGCAGTATGCCTGCTTTCTCTGCATTAATTTCAAAAGTTGCTTTTTCACTTTCCAGTTCTGCAATTACTTCATCTCTGTCCACCCATTCGTTATCTTTTTTCAACCACTTCGTAAGCGTTACTTCGCTTATGCTTTCGCCAATAGTAGGCACTTTTATATCTATTGCCATGAATTACTTTTAATAATTACAAACCTAAGCTAAAATGAGAAACGAACAAAAGGAAGACCGGTCGTCTCTCCAAAATAAAAACCAGAGAAGTAAACTTTTTAAGTCCGGTCAATTCATTTCCGTTTATATTTCAAAGGCTGTTTTCAAAATTTCTGCCTGTTCCTCTTTATGTACTTTTGAATAACCCGTTGCCGGGGAGGCGCTTGGTGGCCTGCTAATAACGCCAAAGTTTATAGACGCCAGGTTCATTCTTAAAAACGAAGCAGCGCCCATATTCAAAGGCTCTTCCTGCACCCAGTACCAAATGGCTTTATTGTATTTTTTATAAAGTTCATCTAATTGATTTTGCGGCAGGGGATATAATTGTTCCAGCCTGATCAAGGCAACCTCCTTTCTGCCTTCCTTCTCTCTTTCTTCATTCAGATCAAAATATATTTTACCTGAACAAAATAATACTTTTGTGATGACGGCGGCATCTGTTACAGATGCGTCATCAATAATTTCCCTGAAACCTCCTGTTGCAAATTCTTCTATTTTACTATAGCTGCCGGGATGGCGAAGATTAGCTTTTGGCGAAAAGTTTATCAAGGGCTTCCTAAAAGGCCATGCAAGTTGCCTTCTTAAACAATGAAAAAAATTGGCTGCGGTAGTTACGTTGGTTACTACCATATTTAATTCGGCGCACATTTGTAAAAACCTTTCCATTCGGCCGCTGCTGTGGTCGGGGCCCTGGCCTTCATACCCATGAGGAAGCAGGAGAGTTAATCCGTTCATTCTATTCCACTTTTGCTCTGCACTGGAAACAAATTCATCAATGAGTGTCTGTGTACCGTTGACAAAATCTCCGAACTGGGCTTCCCATACAACTAATGCATTGGGATTGGCCATTGCATATCCATATTCAAAACCAAGCACCGCCAATTCACTGAGAAGAGAATTATAAATTCTCAACTGGCCCTGCTGAGCACCAAGGTTGCTCAAGCGATTATAAAAATCATCCGTATTTTCATCTCTTAATACCGCGTGTCTGTGGCTAAAGGTACCGCGGCGAATATCCTGGCCACTCATTCTCACATCCTTTTCCTCATGCAAAATACTCGCATAAGAAAGCAATTCTCCTGTGGCCCAATCAAATTTCCCTTCTTTTTCAAAGAGCGTAATTTTATCCTGAAGAATCTTTTTAATTTTTTTTAATGGAGTGAAATTTTCAGGCCACTTCATAATAGCGTGAAATAACTTTTCAATTTCTTCTTTGGAAACGGCGGTAACCGGCGAGGTCAAAAAATCATCAGGAGTAGCTTTTCTCAGGCTTTGCCACCATTGTTCCGGTTTCTGATAGCTATACGGAAGCGGATTTTGTTTTATTTCATCCAATCTTTCCTGCAGATCGCTCCAGTACTTTTTTTCCATTTCTTTCGCTATATCCACCGCACCTTCTTCACCATTTATGGTAAGCCATTTTACATACACTTCCCGTGGATTAGGCTGCTTGTCTATAAGGGCATACAAACCCGGCTGGGTAAATTTAGGATCATCCCCTTCATTGTGGCCATGCCTGCGGTAGCAAACCATATCAATAAATATATCGGTATTAAATTCCTGCCGGTAGCGCATTGCTATTTGTGAAGCTTTTACGACTGCCTCCGCATCGTCGCCATTTACATGAAAAACAGGAGCCTGAATCATGGCAGCCACCGACGTGCAATAGTCAGAAGTGCGCGCATCATCAAAGTCGGTGGTAAACCCGATCTGGTTGTTAATTACAAAATGCAAAGTTCCTCCCGTGCAATAACCGCGCAGGCCACTCATCTGTAGCACTTCGTATATAATACCCTGCCCCGGTAAAGAAGAGTCGCCGTGTATAAGGATAGGAAGTATTTTATCATAGTCACTTTCATAAAGTACATCAGCTTTACTCCTGGCAAACCCAATTACCACAGGATCCACTGCCTCAAGATGAGAAGGGTTGGGTGTTAGTTTTAAATGAACCAATTTACCACTTGTGGTAGTTATATCGCTGCTATAACCCTTATGATATTTCACATCGCCACTTCCCATGGTAGTGTCCGGTGTTGCATTCCCCTCAAATTCTGTAAATATTTGTTCGTAAGTTTTACCCAGAATATTTGCCAGCACATTCAACCTGCCTCTATGAGCCATTCCTATCACTACTTCCTGAACCTCATTTTCTGCGGCAATGTTTATAATTGCATCCAGGGCCGCAATTGTATTTTCGCCACCTTCCAATGAAAATCTTTTTTGCCCAACATATTTTGTCTGAAGAAACTTTTCAAACATTACCCCTTCATTCAGCTTTTGGAGGATTCTCTTTTTTTGATCTAACGGAACCGGTTCCAGCATTGTTTTCTCCACTTCATTCACAATCCAATCTACTTTTGTATGGTCGTTCATATAATCGAACTGTACGCCCAATGATTCGGTATAGCACTTCTTCAAATGGTCCAGTATATTCTTCAATGAAGTCTTTCCGGTACCTGCAAATTTCCCGGCTTCAAACAGGGTTTCAAAATCATTGTCGCCCAGGCCGAAGTAGGATAATTCCAGGTTCGCACGCCTGTCTTTTCTTGGCCTGATGGGATTGGTTTTTGAAAGCAGGTGCCCTTTTTTGCGATAAGCGAGAATCAATTGATATACTCCAAACTCTTTGTCAAGATTGGTGATGGAAAGTGTTTCGCCACTGGAATGGCCGTTCTGATTTGTGATCGCAAAATCAAAACCTTCAAAAAATTTTCTAAGGTCAACATCAATACTTTCAGGATCTTTTCTGAAATCCGTATATAAGTTCTCGATGTAAGATGGGTGAGAAGAAGTAATAAATGAGAAATCTTTCATAATGAAGAGAAAATTTTGCCATTTTCTCCCGAAAAACATAACCGGGAGTTAAAAAAATTTTTTTGAAATGAGTTAGTGATTATTTCATGCAAATATCGTTTCTTTTTGCCAAGATGTTTTATAGAAAAAGGAATATTGAGTAATAATTCAGCAAACCTTAACGATACAGAGGGCGGTTAATGAACCTTTTGAGAAACCAGGATTTTTCTCATTTTATATTTGATAGTAATTGAGAAGATTTTGGATAATTTTTTATTGACACAAATTTTCGTAAGGTCGAAAGTCGCAGTCAGGTCTGCAGTACCGACTACTAATTTAAAACCGGGTGCCTTTTAAATTCTTTTGTCCTGTCAAATAAATAACGATAAGTAGTAAGCAGCCTGCTTTGCCTGGAGCCGATATTTTTAGAAATATTTAAAATCTTAGGGTTAAAATCACCCTGCCATTGCAATTCAAGCTCTTTATAATGTGTTTGATCCTGTATTACTTTTGCCCCCTGCATGATCATAAAATAATCTATTCCTTTTCCATGAAATTCCGGAACTACGCCAAATACTATTCCCGTAAATTTATCATTCTTCCCCCTCTTCTTCAGCCATAAAAACCTGATCTTTTCTATCCATCCAAACCTGCCATTAAAGTATTTGAATATTTGATTTAGTTCGGGAAGGTTTACCCAAAAAGCAATGGGTTCATTTTTAAAATAGACAAACCAAACCAGTTTTTCGTCCATTACTGGTTTCATAGACTGAAACATTTTCAAAGCAACTTTATCATTCAATTGCTTATTGCCTTCATGGCTTGCCCATGCTTTATTGTAAACCTTACAGAAGTCTGTTGCAAATTTTTCCAGTTGGTTTTTCTTAATGTGGGCGGCTTTAAAATCCGGATCAGCGCTGTATTTTTCATTCATCTCAATAAACTTCTCATTGAGCTGGGTATGCACCAGGAGATACCAGCATACCTGGTTAAAAAAATTCTTGAATCCATAATTCTCAAACAATGCCTGGTAATAAGGCAGATTATAATTCATCAAGTAGATCGGCGGCTTAAAACCTTCCACCACCAGTCCCCACCAGCGATCCCTCTCACCAAAATTAATGGGGCCGTCCATCGCTTCCATACCGCGCTGCATAAGCCAGCTTTTGGCTACATCAAATAACATGTCAGCCGCTTCCTGGTTGTTGATACATTCAAAAAAGCCAATGCCTCCGGTCTTTTGTTCATCACCTTTGTTCTTATATTTTTTATTTACAAAGGCCGCAATACGGCCAATAAGGTTTCCCTCTTCATCCATTAACAACCACCTGTTGCATTCGCCAAATCGGAATGCTTTATTTTTTTGGGGATCAAAAACATCATTGATATCCTTATCCAAAGGCCGTATAAAATGGGGATCATTTTGATAAATAGTAAGCGGCACCCGCAGAAAATCTTTGGCCAGGGCTTTATCCGAAACAGGGATCAGTTGCATGAAAATTCAATGTTATAAAAAGTAAAATAAAAGTAAAACGCACAAATGTAAAAATAAGGAGAATATTTTCTACCATCTTCTTTCGACCTGACCATTCCGTGTGATAGAAATTTTATTTACCCAAAAATTCAAGTCATTATTGATATTTTTTCATGAGGTCGTAAAGGATTTTTTTATCGGCATCGTTGAGTATGCGGCTGCTGTCCTGCATTTCAAAGTGGCGTTTGAAAGCTGCTATGGA
Source organism: Ginsengibacter sp. (assembly GCA_039915005.1). GTDB lineage: Bacteria > Bacteroidota > Bacteroidia > Chitinophagales > Chitinophagaceae > Ginsengibacter. Next base: position 14,720 of record JBDSOE010000238.1, on the reverse strand, counting down.
AGCAGAGGTATCTTTTAAAGAATAACCTATAATACGCAAAGCCTGCAAAGAATTGAAATTAGCGGGAACAGCCAGGTTTGTGGTATCATCATACCAAAGCCCAAACCCTTTTTGAGATAACATTTGCCAGGGAAAGGTAACATTCGGATCGTTTTTTCGGGTGGGTGCTATGTCTGCATGTCCAATAAAATTAGCAGAGGGAATATAGTATTTTGATTTTAGGGTATTCAATACCGTTAGTAAGCTGTTGATTTGTGCAACGGGGAAAGTCTCAAAGCCATTATTATCTAACTCGATACCAATGGATGAAGAATTGATATCCTTATCATTCCCCCAGGAACCGCTACCGGCGTGCCATGCGCGCAGTTAATCATTCAGCATGTGATGTACCGTGCCGTCTTTACAAATTACATAATGCGCGCTCACCTGGGTACGCGGGAGTGTAAAAGTCTGCAGTGTTTGCTCACAACTGTTTTGCGCCGTGTGATGTATAATTACAAAATTGGGTTTACGCATTCCAAAATTGGTGGTGCCTACCCAGGTAGCCCGGCTGCCATCTACCGGATATTTACTCAATTGCTTTGCAAACGATTTTGCCTGTTTTTTATAAACTTTATTAGTGGCGGCATATTTATTAGAAGAGCAGGCGGTAATAATAAAAATGAAAACGAAAATCAAATAAGTCTTAGCTGGCATTTTTTCGTAAAGATAAAGACCCTTTTCTATATAAAAGACGCGTAGTTTCTTCTCAAAAAATATTGAATCGTAATCAGGAAAAGAATTAATTTAGTTCTTCAATCGTTTGTTACTCACGCTTTCCTCAGGACTATTATTTATCATTCATTAAACAAAAATTTATGAAAAAGTTGATCTTGATTTTTTTTGGAGGGTTGGCTCTCACCTCCTGCAACAACAAAAGCACTTCTACAAATGAAATTGTAAAAGACACTTCAGCAGCAGAAGTAAGTAATCAAAAAATGAATTATCCATACACTATTGACCATCCGGATAATTGGGAAACAGGCAGCAATGACAACACCATGAATGCCCTTATGGCGCTTAAATCTTACGAGAACGGAAATGTTGATGAAACCATGAAATATTTTGGAGACTCGGTATACGTCCGCTTTGATGGTATGGATAAAAAGGTTTCACTCGATTCGCTTAAGGCCATGTTTACAAAATTCAGAAGCGGATTAAAAAGCCTGTCAGTAAAAATGTATGACTGGGAATCCGTTATTTCCAAAGATAAAAAAGAGGAGTATGTAACGCTTTGGTACCAGGAAAAATGGGAAGATATGAAAGGGAATAAAGATTCAGCGGCAATGGTAAATGACTTCAAAATGAAAAACGGGAAAATTCTGGAACTGGATCAATATACCAGGAAATACCATTGACCGGGTATAGGATTTTTGGATCTTAAAAAATAGCGCTGTTTACACAACACTTTATTTTTTCCAACCCCCGATTTTCCACTTTCAGTTTGCTTTCTTTATTGAATAGCTTCATAAGATAAGTGGATCGTTTGGGCGATCGCGTCTCATCGTTCATGCAAAAAAATTTCTCCCTCTATGATTAGAGAAGTGGATCATTCATTGAATCTTAACGCTACATATTTCTCCTGTACTGTCCACCTACTTCATACAGCGCATGAGTGATCTGGCCGAGAGAGCAATGCTTTACCGTTTCCATTAATTCAGAAAACAAATTGCCATTATTTATCGCAACCTTCTGGAGTCTTTTCAACATGGGGGCGCTTTCATTCTGATGTAGTTTCCTGAACGATTCTACATTTTTTATTTGCTGATCCTTTTCATCCGAAGTACTGCGTATTACTTCTGCCGGTAAAATGGTGGGCGATCCGGCTTTATTGAGAAAAGTATTGACACCTACAATTGGGTATCCGCCATTATTTTTCAGCGTTTCATAATACAAGCTTTCTTCCTGAATTTTGTTGCGCTGGTACATTCTTTCCATAGCACCCAGCACTCCGCCTCTTTCAGAAATCCGGTTAAATTCTTCCATCACCGCTTCTTCCACAAGGTCTGTAAGTTCTTCAATTAAAAAACTTCCCTGGTTGGGGTTTTCATTTTTGGCGGTTCCCAATTCGCGGTTAATAATTAATTGAATGGCCATGGCACGGCGCACGCTTTCTTCTGTAGGTGTGGTTATCGCTTCATCATAAGCATTGGTGTGAAGGCTGTTGCAATTGTCATAAATAGCATACAGTGCCTGCAAGGTGGTTCTTATATCATTGAAATCTATTTCCTGTGCATGAAGGCTGCGCCCGCTGGTTTGAATATGATATTTTAATTTCTGAGAGCGCTCATTGGCTTTATATTTATACTTCATCGCTTTGGCCCAAATACGACGCGCTACTCTTCCGATTACACTATATTCCGGATCCATCCCATTACTGAAGAAGAAAGAAAGGTTATGGGCAAAATCATCAATCTTCATTCCGCGGCTCATATAATATTCCACATAAGTAAATCCGTTGGAAAGAGTGAAGGCAAGCTGTGTAATAGGGTTGGCGCCAGCTTCTGCAATATGATACCCGCTGATGGAAACAGAATAAAAATTGCGCACTTTATGTTCAATAAAATATTCCTGCACATCGCCCATCAGTTTCAAAGCAAATTCTGTAGAAAAAATACAGGTGTTCTGCGCCTGGTCTTCTTTTAAAATATCAGCCTGAACGGTACCACGAACGGTGGACAATGCCTTTGCTTTTATTTCTTCATAAACATCTTTTGGAAGTACCTCTTCACCGGATAAACCCAATAATCGCAATCCAAGGCCATCGTTTCCTTTTGGTAAATCCCCAATCAATTTTCCTTTCTCAGGAAGTATGGGTTCCCCATTTACACCTATGTATTTTGGAAGATCTTTAATATTGTATTTTGATTCAATAATTTCGTTTACGCTTTCCCGCAAGTCGTGTTCGATAATATACTTTTCGCATTGCTGGTCAATGGCGGCATTTAAAAAGAAAGCGAGCAACATAGGCGCAGGTCCGTTGATCGTCATGATTACAGAAGTTTTGGGATCGCAAAGGTCGAAGCCGCTGTATAATTTTTTGGCATCCACTACCGAAGCAATGCTCACTCCGGCATTACCTACTTTTCCATAAATATCCGGACGTATGCCGGGGTCTTCGCCATACAGCGTTACACTGTCAAATGCAGTGCTCAGGCGCTTTGCGGGCTGTCCCACACTTACATAATGAAATCTCCTGTTCGTTCTTTCGGGGCCGCCCTCGCCGGCAAACATTCTTGTGGGATCTTCTTCCGCACGCTTTAAAGGGAACACTCCGGCGGTGTAGGGGAATTGCCCGGGAAAATTTTCCTGCAATCTCCATTGCAAAATATCACCCCAATCTTTAAAACGCGGTACGGCTATTTTAGGAATTTTAGAATGCGAAAGAGATTCGTAATACAAAGGCTGCCGGATGATTTTCCCTCTTACATTATATTCAAAAAATTTTTTTTGATACAGGGATTTAATGTCTTCCCATTCTTCAAGTAATTTTTTATTTTCAGAAGATAATTTTTCTTCAACTAACGATTTTATTTTTTCCAGTTCAGATAAAAGCCCTTTTTGTTTTTCTTCATCTGTCGAAGAATTATTTTTTAAAACAGTAAGAGCACCGTTCAACTGGTACCACTGTGAAGCGATGGCGGATTGCTCTTTACTTTGCTTATTATATTTTTCAATTTGCTCGGCAATCTCTGCAAGGTATCGTATATGTTTTGGTGGAATCACCGGCTCGCCAAGGCTGCTGTTTCTCAAAGGCGCATCATACTTCTTCCATTCATGGCCGGTTTTTTTTATGACCTCATCAATAATTTTATTGAATAATTCATTACAACCGGGATCATTAAAGGTGGAAGCGACCGTGCCTATTACCGGCAACTCTTCCTCTTTAGCATCCCACAATCCATGATTGCGTTTGTATTGTTTTTTTACATCGTGCAATGCATCTAAAGCACCCGCCTTATCAAATTTATTGATGCAGACAATATCCGCATAATCGAGCATGTTGATCTTCTCTAACTGAGATGCGGCGCCGTATTCAGGCGTCATCACATACATACTGATATCGACATAGCCAAGAATGGAAGCATCACTTTGCCCGACACCTGCGCTTTCCAAAATGATAAAATTGTAGCCGGCTGCCTTACAGATATCAATTGCTTCCTGCACGTGATTACTGAGTGCTTTATCATCTTCACGGGTTGCCAATGAACGCATATACGCTCGTGGATTGTGAATGGAATTCATGCGGATACGATCGCCCAGCAGTGCGCCGCCAGTTTTTTTTCTGGAAGGATCTACTTAAATTACCGCAATTGTTTTATCCTCATAAGTACTTAAAAAACGGCGGACAATTTCATCGGTTACGGAAGATTTGCCGGCGCCACCCGTACCGGTGATACCGAGAACAGCGGCCGTCCCCTGAGATAAATTCTTCGTCGATTTATTCTTCTTTTCATTCCCGGAGATTCCATCTAAAATTTCTACCTCCTCTCCACTTTCTGCTTTGGTTATTGATGAAGCAACAAGAAGAATATCTCTCCACTCTCCCAAAGCAAATTTTCCATTACCATCAGAGATTACATTTCCTCCTCCGTTGGAGGGGGTTAAGGGGAGGCCACATTTCTCTATCACATCTTCTATCATTCCTACCAATCCCATCTTTCTTCCATCATCAGGTGAATAGATCCTGGTGATACCATACGCCTGGAGTTCTTCAATTTCAGCAGGCAGAATAGTGCCGCCGCCACCGCCAAAAATTTTAATGTTACCACAGCCGCTTTCCTCCAACAGGTCCTTCATGTATTTAAAAAATTCCAGATGGCCGCCCTGGTAGCTCGTTATCGCAATTCCCTGTGCCCCTTCTTCAATAGCGCATTCCACTATTTCATGAACGCTGCGGTTATGCCCAAGATGAATAATTTCAGCACCTTTACTTTGCAAAATTCTGCGCATAATATTGATAGCGGCATCATGCCCGTCAAATAAAGAAGCGGCAGTTACAATCCTTATTTTATTCTTATTTTCAACCATTGAATTAATTTTATTAGCTACGCAAAATTACGAAAAACCGCACTGAGCTTTACTCCTTGAGCATTCAATTCAGGGCTTTCACATTTTCTTCAATTCTAAAATTGAGAAATCGCTTTCATCTTTTACAATTGTATTTTTTAGTTTCCCCAACGCTTCTATTTCCATTTCTATTTCATCGCCCTCCTTCAGCCATTGTTCCTCGTAATCAGGATTATTGAGTTTCCCGGTTCCATTCAATTCGAGAAAACAACCGGTGCCTACTGTGCCGCTACCAATTACATCGCCCGGATATAATTGGACTCCATAACTACAACGCTCAATAATTTCGGCAAATGTCCAATCCATATCGCCAAGATTTCCTTCACTTACCTGCACTCCATTTACCGAACATTTCATAGAAAGGTTATAAGCATTTCCTGTATGATTTTCTTTCGCAGGAATTTTAAATTTTTCCAATTCATCGGGTGTTACCAGCATAGGGCCAATAACGGTAGAAAAATCTTTTCCTTTCGCGGGGCCAAGATTCAGTTTCATTTCATCCATTTGCAAACCCCGCGCGCTCATATCATTCATGATCATGTACCCGCCAATATATTCATCAGCTTCCGCAGCCTTTATATTTTTTCCTGGCTTACAAATTACGATGGAGACTTCCAGTTCAAAATCAAGTTTATTAAAATGATCGGGCATGCATACTACTTCACCAGGGCCAGTTACACTGTTATGATTGGTAAAATAAAATACAGGGAACTGATCAAATTCAGGGATCATGGCCACGCGGCGGTTTCTTCTTGCCGAGGCTACGTGCTGGCGAAAAGCATAGGCATCGCGGCAACTGGTAGGATGGGGCACCGGTGCCAGAATTTCAACTTCTTCCATAGGAATGCCCTTATATTTTGCAGAGCCGTCGTGTAATATTTTATTGAGTGATTGCCCTATAGGAAAAACATCCTCCCAATAATTTAAAAACATCGTCATGGTATAGGGCAAATTAGGATGCAAAATATCCGCATCATACAATAAACCATTTACCAAAAACGCTAATTGCGCCTGGCCTTCTTTTGAATAAGAAACTAATTTCATTTACTAATTTATTTTAACTGAATTTTTTTTGAATTAATAATTCCGGTTTTAATAAAAATTGAATTACAGCAAACTTCAACAAAAAATATAAGAGGCACAAGATAAACTAAGGAAGGGAAGGTCAAAAGCATTTATTGCTTTTGGCATAATTTTGCAGGGAATATTTGTGAATGAAATTAAAATATCAATCGTATGAAATTTGATAAAATTCATAGCAAAGGCCAGGCGCAATTATTTAGAAATAGTTTTCTTGAATATTTAACCAAAACACATCCGCTGGTAATTTGGGGACTCTATTTGCCGGTGATTATTTTATTATTTTACTACACCTCTTACTCATTACATTTTTCTATTTTGAAAATTACTTCGCTATTTTTTGGGGGTATTATTTTTTGGACCTTTTTTGAATACATGATGCATCGTTTTATTTTTCATTGGGCAAGCGACAATCCTCGGGCCCGGCGATTTATCTATGTTTTGCATGGTAATCATCATGAATTTCCGAAAGACAGGCAACGATTGTTTATGCCGCCGGTGCCCAGTATTATTATCTCTTCCTTACTTTTTTTATTGATGTACAACGTCATGCAAAAAAATGTGATGGCATTTTTTCCTGGCTTTATATTGGGCTATTTATTGTATGGTAGTATGCATTACGCCATACATGCGTGGAACCCGCCTTTTAAATGGATGAAACCCATCTGGCGCAATCATCATTTGCATCATTATAAAAGTGAAGAAAAAGGATTTGGAGTAAGTTCGCATTTATGGGATTTGGTTTTTGGAACCGCATTCAATTTAAAGAAGGAAACAGAAAATAAAGAAGAAGTACAGAAGCTAATGTATGAGAAAAAGTAGCTACCATTTCTCTTCATCATCATCATTATTTTTTTCTTCAAAATGCTTTCTCATTTTTATTTTTTCCAATTGCCTCTCAATGATCAGATTGGTTATAAGAGGTGCAGATTCCAGGTGGGGGTTGTTTTTTAAAATTTCTTTCAGTTTGTTTTCATTTACGTCTATCCTGTACAGCAATTGAATCAGCGCCTGAAAATCGATATTGATTAATTCATTGACGAGGCCGGTCAATCTTTCACGTGCTGCCATTGACGGCTTCTCCTGCAAAGAATTACTAAGGGTAACAATTTTATCAGAAAGCGGCATTGGGTCAGGTTTTTGTGTCAAGATAAAAATTTTTTATAATAAAATGCATTTGCTTTGTTTCTAATACTTTTCCAACATACCTAGTCCAAATAAAGCGAAATCATATTTCACCGGATCGGCCACATCAAACTTTTTCAGTTCTCCTGTGAGTTCCACCGCTGCCTGCCAATCAACGGGTTTTCTTTTTAATAAATTAAAATGTTTGGCCACCCTGGCCACATGCACATCTATCGGGCAAATCAATTGTGCCGGTGAAATCTTTTTCCAGATTCCAAAATCAACGCCTTTATTATCACTTCTCACCATCCATCGCAGATACATATTCAGCCGCTTGCAGCTCGAATTCTTTTGGGGCGATGCAATGTGCTTTTTTGTTCTTTGCGGAACCTCTTCCAATGAAAAAAAATATTGATAAAAGTAGTTTAATGACCTTTCAACCGTGTTAAAATTGTTGACTTGTGTTATTGTTTTATTGTTGAAAAAAGCAGACTCTAATGATTTGTGTTTTGCATAATGAAATTTAAAGAAAGAAATAAAATATAAAAGATCGGTATCGTTGAAAGTGCGATGGCAAAATCCTTCTAATCTTTTTAAATCATTATCGGTGTGATTGATGCAAAAATCATAAGGCGCCTGATCCATTAATTGCATCAGCAATTTGCATTTATTAATAATGGTTTTTCTGATTCCCCACGCAAATATGGCGGCAAAAAACCCCGCAATTTCTATATCCTGTTTTTTAGAAAACAAATGCGGAATGCAAACCGGATCGTCTTTAATAAAAGAAGGGTTATTAAATTGGAATACTTTTTTGTCGAGAAAAGATTTAAGGCCGTCATTTATATTCTCTTTATCCACTCTGTAGGGTTTCTCGAAGAATGAAAAATAGCAGTTATGTGGATTTGAGTTCCCTTTACTTTAAAAATAATGTTGTAAGGAAACGTTCTGATTTTTGAAGAGCGATAATCTTTTAAAGTATAAGATGAGGTAAAAGGATTTTTCTTTAGAGACTCCATTTTTGAATTCAAAGATTCCTGAAAACTTTGGGCTAATTCGTCGCTGTATTGTTTATACCAATCATATGCCTCCATTGCTTCGTTTTCAGCTTCTAAACTAAATAAGATTGAGTATCCCATTATCTCGTATTCATTTTCGCTTTCACTTTTTCCCATGGGATAAGCGATTCCGGAAAATCTTCAATATATTTCGTTCTTCGGTCTAATTCTTTCCTGACTGGTTCAAATGAAGTATCTTCTTTCAAATATCCTTCCTCTATACTATCCCACAAAGCTTCAACGAGTTTCAGTTTTTCTTTTGTAGGTAAATTTAAAAGTTCTTCTTTATCGTATGCCATCGGTTTACTTTTTAGAATAAATTAAATCTTACTTAACGGCATTTTAAATGCTTTTTAAAATTACAAATTTAAATCCGAAAGAAGTTTACCAATGATTTGACCTGACGGCCTCCGTCTGATCATTAGCTAATTGCCTGATTCAAATCCTCAATTAAATCATCTGCATCTTCAATGCCCACGCTCAATCTTATTAATGAATCCACCAAACCATTTTTTAATCTTTCTTCACGTGGGATGCTTGCGTGCGTCATGGAAGCCGGATGGCCGATAAGGCTTTCAACTCCGCCAAGGCTTTCTGCCAACGAAAATAATTTAGTAGAGGACAATACTTTCCTTGCGGTTTCTTCGCTGTCATCTTTTAGGGTAAAACTCATCATTCCGCCATAACCGCGCATTTGTTTTTTAGCTATGTCATGGTTGGGATGGTCCTCAAAACCACACCAATATACTTTATCCACCTTAGGATTATTCCTCAGCCAGTGGGCAATTTTTTCTCCGTTTTCACAATGCCTTTTCATGCGTACGGCCAACGTTTTCAATCCTCTTAAAATTAAAAAACAATCCTGCGGGCCAGGAACTGCGCCACAACTATTTTGTATAAACGCTAACTGATCTTTCAGCTTTTCATCATTCATAATTACGCAGCCATGAACCGAATCGCTGTGACCACCAATGTATTTGGTAGCGGAATGTAAAACGATATCGGCTCCCAGATCCAAAGGGTTTTGTAAATAGGGCGATGCAAAAGTATTGTCCACACAAAGCAGCACGTTATTCTTTTTTGCAATGGCGGCAACCGCTGCAATATCCGTAATATTCATCATCGGATTGGTAGGTGTCTCTGTCCAGATGAGCTTTGTGTTTTTATTGATGTGCTTTGAAACCTCGTTAGCATCCAGCATATTGATGAAGTGAAATTTCAATCCATACTTCTCAAATATTTTTGTAAAAAGCCGGTACGTTCCGCCATACATATCGTTGGCGGCTATCACTTCATCACCGGGATTTAAAAGCTTAATTACTGCATCCGCGGCTGCAGACCCGCTTGCAAAACATAAGGCATACTTTCCATTTTCAATTGCGGCCAAAGCTGTCTCCAGCGCGTGTCGCGTAGGATTGTGTGTTCTCGCATATTCATATCCTTTGTGCACGCCGGGACTGTCCTGTACAAACGTAGAGGTTTGATAAATAGGAGTCATAATAGCGCCCGTTGCCGGATCAGGCTCCGAACCGGCATGAATACATTTCGTTTCTTGTTTCAAAATATTTAAGGTTTTTAATTTAATAATTCAATTGTAATTTCAAGCATGTCAGAACAGGATGGGCAAAGAAACTTTTACATCATCCCAATACACATTCAGGTTGGTGCCGGTAGATGTTTTTTCAAAAGCTATCGTCATATCTTCTGTGGTCTCATTTGTGGTTACCGGTAAATTTATCCTCAGAATGTCTTTGGAGGAATCATACTGAAAACTTCCCCATATATCTGTTTCTTTGTTCACAATAAAAGTCCATTTATCCGGAAAGGGAATGGCGTAAAGAGTGTATCGGCCTTTCTTTATTTTTTTATTATTGATCTTTACGTCTTTAAAAAACTCAATTTCCGTAGCTTCGTTAGCACCCAGCCGCCATACTTTTCCATAATCCTGCAGTCCTCCAAAAACCTTACGCCCATTAAGTTGTGGCCTGCTATAAATCACCCTTGCCGCCAATGGCTCCGTAACTTTATTCTGAATTTTTAAGATCGGGTAATTCACAGGATAATAACTCATATCCATGGGAGATCTATCAAGTGGAGATATGGGATTGTTGGTTTGTGCCAATGCTGAAAAGCTTACCATTAACAAAATGCCAGAAAAAAAATACTTCATAAATTTTATTGATTTGCAAATATAGATGGATTTACTCAGCTATAAGGTTGCTTAACCTTTCCAAAGCGTATTCGCTAAGCTCCGGGAAAAATTCAATATAGCAATTTCTCAATTCCTCATAATATTCATTAAAAATCTGAAAGGCCATTTCGGATTCGTGTAAGTACACGGCTCTGTGAGCCAGGCCGGCAAAGCTTTTCCGCATTCCTTCCTTCAGGCGGTAACTGTACAGCCAGTTTTGTTCTTTCATGTAAGGAAACATATATTTAAATCTTTCAGGGAAATAAGAAACGTTACTTTCAAGAGATTGATAAACAGTTTTGGAAAAATTAACAAGGCTGTTATAATCTGCAAACTGTTTTTGATCCAATGCTAAAAAGTGATCGTAAACTATATCCACAAATGCGCCAGAATACAAACGATACTGCGGGCGAAAAAACTCTTTTGCCCGGGCAGTTACCGGATGGAAATCTGTAAAATTATCTATCAGGCGATGCAGATGAATGCCCTGTTGAATTTCTAAAGGATAATTAAATTTAGCTTTCCCTTTTACAAAGTCGCTTATCATATTGCCCGTTAATATACCAGGTTTGTTGAAAGAAAGTAAGGCGTGAGCGAGGTAATTCATCTTCGAAGTTAAGACCATAAAATCATACACATTATTTTTTACGGAACCATTATTGGCATATATTTTTCATGCGTGAATATCAGGAAAGAAAGAGGGAACAGGCATGAGTATAACGGAAATTAAGGGCACATTCACACAGCGCGAAATAGTTTATGGCTAATTAAAAAATAAAACAATGAATGAAATAGCAACACGACTTCCCCAAATTTCTAAAAAAAGATTAAAAAAGATTGTAAAAGATGAAGAGAAAACAGCTATCGCCGCTAATCTTGTTTATGTGTCCGATACTTCTCCCGGTATTGAAAGAAGAAAAAAAGGTGAAAAATTTGAATACTATTTTAAAGAAGAATTAATAAAAGATGACGAGCATCTTATAAGAATAAAGCATCTTGCGATACCTCCTGCCTGGCAGAAAGTTTGGATCTGCAAAAAAGAAAATGGCCATTTACAGGCAACAGGATATGATGTAAAAGACAGGAAACAATACAGGTATCATTCAAATTGGAATTTGCTTCGCAATCATACCAAGTTTTATCGGATGATCAGTTTTGGAAAAGCATTACCTGAAATAAGGTTGCAACTGGAAAAAGATTTGAGTTCTACAGGATTAACGTTACAAAAAGTTTTAGCAGCGGTGGTGAGTTTAATGGAACGTACCAACATCAGGATTGGAAATTCTTTTTACGAAAAAGAATACGGTTCATTTGGCCTTACTACCTTAAAAGACAGGCATGTAAAATTTGAGGGCAATACGGTTAAATTTTCTTTTAAAGGGAAAAAGGGAGTGAAACATGATATTCCTCTAAAAAGCAAAAGGCTCGCAAGAATCATAAAAAAATGTCGGGATATTCCAGGTAAAGAATTGTTTCAATTTTACGATGAAGAAGGCAATCATCATTCAATAGATTCCGGTGCAGTAAAAATTTACTTAAAAGAAATAAGCCATTCAGATTTTACGGCCAAAGACTTTAGAACGTGGGCCGGAACCGTACAGGCTTTCCTTGCCCTGAAAGCAGTTGGTTGTTGTGATACAGAAGTAGAAACTAAAAGAAAAATAGTGGAAGCGCTTGATATTGTTTCTGAACATTTGGGAAACACCAGAACGGTTTGCAAAAAATATTATGTTCATCCGCTGATACTTTCTCTTTATGAAAGCAAAAAGCTTGAAAAATATATTGAAGAATTAGATACCATTGAAAAAGATGATGGAAAGGCGGGGCTTTCTCCGGAAGAAAAAATAGTAATGAAGATTTTAGAAACTAACTAATAAAAGTTTGTGTAATTTGGTGGCCTATGTTTTCTATCCACAAAAAAATTGAAAATGGTTTTGATAAAATCATTTTACAAGATGACCTATTGGGCACATCCGCAGAAATAATTCCGGCATGCTCCGCAATCCTTCATGCTTTTTCGGTAAAAAATAACGGCGACACAGTCAATGTTATTGAAAGCTATTCTTCCCTGGAAGATTTTAAAGAAAATGTTACTGAAAAAGGCTTCAGAGGTTGTAAGCTGTCCCCCTTTGTATGTCGTCTCTACAATGGAACATATACTTTTGGCGGCACTGAATATCATATTCAAAAGTCTTTACCGGCAAAGCATTCCTTGCATGGCATATTGTACGATAAGGCATTTGAGGTAACGGCTCAGCACATCGATGAAGAAGGCGCTTCTGTAACTATGAAGCATTCATACAACGGGGAAGATGCCGGCTATCCTTTTAAATACGATTGCGTGGTTACCTGGAAATTGGAGAGCGAAAACAAACTTAGCGTAACCACCGAATGCATTAATAAGGATGAAGGATTAATTCAGATACAGGATGGATGGCATCCTTATTTTACTTTGGGAGATTCTATTGATGATCTGTATTTGGAATTTCAATCCATGGAGAAGCTTGAATTTAATGATGAATTGATTCCCACGGGAAAACTGTTTGAATACGATACCTTCAATTCTCTGCAAAAAATGGGAACTACTTTTCTTGATAATTGTTTTACACTCAACCTTGAAACCTGCCAGCCCATGTGCGTTTTAAGGAGTAATGAAAAAAATATACAGGTTGAATTCCATCCCACCCCATCCTATCCTTATCTTCAGATTTATACCCCTCCAAACCGAAAGAGTATAGCCATAGAAAATATAAGTGGCGCGCCGGATGGATTCAATAATAAAATAGGTATTCAAACGTTGGAGCACTGTCAATCCGCCCTATTTAAAACAACGTACAAGATCACGCTATTAAACAAAAATCATGACTGAACTTGCTGTTACCACAAAAAATATTTTTAAAAAAAAGTTTAATACCCCATCTCATATTTATTATTCACCTGGAAGAATAAATCTTATTGGTGAGCACGTAGACTATAATGATGGCTTTGTAATGCCCGGGGCTATTGACAAGGGGATTTATTTTGCCTTCGCATTGAACGACACCGATGAAATGAATTTTTATGCCATTGACTTTGGCGAATCGCTTACCATTAAAATGGCTGATATAAAAAAAATGGATAGCTGGAAAAATTATGTGCTGGGCGTGGTAAATGAATTTTTATTGCTGGGGAAAAATGTAAAAGGGTTTAACTGTGTTTTTGGTGGAAACATTGCCAATGGCGCCGGTATGTCTTCTTCTGCAGCCGTGGAGGGAGGAATGGCTTTTGCCATAAACGAATCCATGAATTTTGGTTTAAACCGTAAAGAGCTCGCTTTGCTTTGCCAGCGTGCAGAACACAATTTTCCCGGGGTAAAGTGTGGCATCATGGATCAGTATGCCAATATGTTTGGTAAAAGAAACCATGTAATATTATTGGATTGTCAAAGTATTACTCATGAATATCTGCCCTTGGATATAACGGGTTATAAAATTGTTTTGATCAATTCAAAAGTACATCATGCATTAGCCGCATCCGAATATAACCAGCGCAGAAAAGAATGTGAAGAGGGTCTAATAATTTTAAAAAGAAATAACAGTACAGTATCGTCTTTCAGGGATGTGAATCCGGAAATGCTTGCCGGCCTTAAAGATATAATGAACCCGGAAGTTTATAAAAGATGTCTTTACGTGGTGGAAGAAATTATAAGAACAAAGAAAGCTGCCGGGTTTTTAAAACAAAATAATATTGTGGCTTTTGGTAAATTAATGTTCGAAACTCACGAAGGTCTTCGCGACTTATATGATGTAAGCTGTGAAGAGCTTAACTTTCTGGCAGACCATGCTGCAACCAATAAGGATGTGGTTGGTGCAAGGCTTATGGGTGGCGGCTTTGGCGGCTGCACTATTAATATTGTGAAAGAAAAAGGCAAAGAGCTATTTGTTTCAGAAACCCTATCAGCTTATAAAAAAGAATTCGATATGGCAGCAGAAGTTTATGAAGTAAATGTGGGAGAGGGCACGAATGAAATTAAGAATTAAGAATGAAGAATTTTATAAGCGGCTGTTCGTTTTCAAGTTTATTTCACAATCTCGTCTAACGTTTAGTATTTGCGAAAGCAGAGAATTCATTGAACGTCAAGCCTGAACTGCTGCTGATAGTAGGTTTGGCAGCCTGAG
>JBDSOE010000235.1:0-11554 GCA_039915005.1 Ginsengibacter sp. | reverse complement strand
CGGCAGAAGATTTACCATACTATTGAGCGACTGGGCAAACACATAAGCAATGGAAGCAATAGCCGCGGTTTTTATGGCCGCAAAGTTTGACCATCCATACAGGAACGAAAAAAAGCGCCCGTAAATCTTTTTATAATAAGCATATTCTCCGCCGGTATCTGCAAGCATGCTTGCTATTTCGGCATTACTGAGGGCGCCAAACATAGTGATGAGGCCGCCCAATGCCCAGCAAACCAGCACCCATCCCGGTGAATGAAGTTCGGCAGCCATAGGCGCCACTTTCTTATAAATACCGGAACCAATTATATTTCCGATAACCATTACAATGGCAAGGCGCAGCCCAAGCGTTCGATTCAGTTCGGAGGATAAGTTCATAAATTTTTTTATGGTATGAGCTTTTAAAAATACAGGAAAAAACTTATTCTGTTTATTTAAAAAAATAAATTGAATTGAATTATTGAACTATAATTGCAGGGATTAGAAAATACTTCAATCATAATTATGAAATATTACAAGACTATAGGTTTGCTTGCTTGCGTTTTATTGGTGGTAAGTTGTTTTCTGCCGTGGGCTTATTATACAGACATTCATAAAAGCTTTACCGGTTTTTTTTCTGAACAAAATGTTTATGGCAAGCCGGGAAAGGTGTTTATTTTTATGGCAGTCGTTTCAGCAATAATGATTGTAACAAATAAAGTATGGGCAAAGCGGGTGCATATTTTATTGAGTGCGATAAACATTGCTTATCTCATAAAAACGTACGTTTTATTTACCACTTGCTATGCCACCATTTGCCCGCAAAAAGAATATGGGTTGTATGTGTTGATAGTGAGTTCCGTTGTGCTAATGATCACATCCATTCTTCCTGATATGAAAATATTGGAAACCGAAACGGCGGAATAATAACATTTATTCAAAAAGCTCCAACTTGTTTTTCGGCCTTCTTGAATCGAGCCATTTAAAATCTTTTAATTCTTTTTGATCGGCAGGAATCTGATTCATGGGATACATGTTCCCTTTTATTTCATTAACAAAAAGCACCTTTTTTAATTTCTCCTTTTTAAAATAAAGATCAATTACATCGCCCGTAGCGCGGTTCATACCTATGTAAGCGCTGTCATCATCCTGCATGTAATAAATACTCTCGGCCTGGCTGCCTTTTACCCGGAGGTAATCAATTTTGCCATCAGTAAAATATCCATTGATGGTTTTTCCGGCCATCTGGTTAAAAAATCCTTCTGTAGTTTTATTTACGATCAGCCCCTTATCGAAAGCATACAATCTTTCCGGCTGTTTATTTTTGGTAAAAAGAAAAATGGTATCGCCGGTAATTTGTGTTGGTCCACTCCAGATCACGGGATCATAGTACAACCTGAAGACAGAATCTTTGCCTGAGAAAAACATACTGTCGCAAACACTTTGAAGCGAATCATTAAAAATGCGGACATGGTGAAATGCCAGAAAATACCTCACCGCAGAATCCGATTTGATAGCGCTGTCTTTTTTAATTTTATCTAAAGAAAAAGTGCTGTCGGCAATTTTTGCCGTAGCCTCATTGGTTACCGAATCTATGGCTACGGAATCTGTTTTATTCTCCATCACAAGGACGTGTTTGTGCAGCGTGTCTTTTATTGTTTCCGGCGGAAGGCTATCTTTTAACTGCAATAACAAGGAATCCTTTTTGGGAGAAGGCAATATTGTAGAATCAATAATTCCTTCCGGCATAAGTGGTAATTTCTTGTGAGAAGAATCAGTCGTCTCCACTTCGCGTATTTTTTCATTCTGCTGAAGATTTACATTAATCACACTGTCCTTTTGCAACCTCTTTCTTTCACTATCTAAAAAAGTGCTGATGCCCGAAAATAAAGTATCCGCGGCAATGTATGTGCTGTCATTTTTTTGTTTTATAATGAGTACCGGCTTCCTGGTAGCAAGAAATGAATTGTTTTTTTTATTCAAAAATATCTGGTTGCCGGTTACAATAAAACTACCGGCAGAGTCAATGATGATTGCGTTTCCTTCGAGCTGCGCATTTCCCGATTTATCATCAAGCGCCATATTATCCGCGGTATAGGTTCTGTTGCTGCTGTCTTTTACTGTGGTGCGGCTTGTAAAAAAAGCATTGCCGGTATTGAGGTCATAAGTGCCCTGTGTGGTATTGATTTCCACTTCATCATTTTTAATATGAGTGGGGCTGATGAAGGAAGATATTTTTGTCTGCATATTATATAAAAGCGAATCGGCGCGAATGTGATTTTTGGGTCCGTTCACTTCTACATTTTTTTTAAAATAAACATCCTTGGTATCTGCATAATAAGTACCCTCCACGCTGGTGATCACATTCTTACCTTCAATCACTTTTCCGCCACTGTAGAAATTGCCAATTCCGCTTTCGAGATTGTAGTCAAGATCCTGTGTAAAAAGGGTTCCTTTTTTATCAGTAAGCTTTACATTTTTTTTTAGATAAGCCATTTTTTCCACACCGAGGTATTTAAGGTATTGGCTATAGGTATGCACGGAATCTGCCTGGTTAATATGGATGTTTCCGAAGGCTTCTATCACATGAGTAACGGGATTTAAAACCGCGCTGTCACTATGGAAAATAGTGGTGCCTTGTTTTATAACTGTTCCGCCGGCAATGGTTTGGAGGGTAGTTACCGAATCAATTTTTATGGCCCGCATACTAGGCGCCTTAATGATTTCAAATTCCTGTAAAGTATCGGCAGCAGGCGGATGTGCCACCTGGCCAAATGATAGAAAAGTAAGTGGTAAAAAAAATAAAGTGACTAAAAATTTTATAGGGCTAAGCATTCTATTGGTTCACCACTTTTAAGGTATCATCAATCAAAGGGGCAGTGATGTAGTTTCCTTTATCTTTTTTTCCAAAAATAGATATGCCGATATATCTTTTAGGATGAACCCTTATGTCATCAAGAAGTATATTTAATTTATTGGCAGTGCCTTCAAGATTGGTGTACAAAGTTTTGTCGTTAAGCAGCAAGCCCAGCGAGCCTTCTTTACTATTGATCTTTGCAGATCCTTCTTTAAAATTATTTACCGCTATATTCAAACTGTCTATGACATTTTTCAAATTAATAGCCGCAAAATTTTGCGAAGCAATTTTTGTATTTTCAAGAATACTATTGAGCTTTTCGTTATTGTTATTCAGGTTGGCGGTAAACAAATTCACGTTTTTAAAAGATTTTGATAAAGCGCCATTCTGAGCATCCATCATGTGCTGCAGAGAAGTAGCGGTGATGGTAAACGAACCCGTTATTTCATCTATATTAGCTACTATGTCCCTGATACTATTTTTGGTAGTAGGGTCAAAAACACTGGAAATAATATGAAGTACAGAATCTAATGATTTTACTGAATTGCGCACTTCATATAAAACCGGGTTAATGATCTTTAATGCTTCATCAAAAGCGCCACCACTAAGTGTGGTTATTAAAGTGTCGCCATTTTGTAAAAAGGCAGGGGAATTTCCAAGTTGTATCTCAAGAGTGGGGCTCCCGAGAAGATTGGGATTAATAACGGCCAGCGAATTACGGGGAATATTTACATCCTTATAAAGATTTACAGTAACAAGAATTTGTTTCATATCCTTGCCACCATCCAGGCTTTCTATTCTTCCTATCTGAAGTCCATTTATTACCACAGGATTTGACTTACTAAGCCCCTGCACGTTCTGGTAAATTGCGTAAAGATGATTGTCTTCCTTAAATAAATTTTTCCCTTTAAGAAAACTAAATCCAACCACCAGTAAAGCCACTCCTACCACTGCCAGAACTCCTATTTTTGTTTCGTTATTAATTTTCATTTCACTTTTTTGTTATGAGTAATAATTTTTAAAGGAGCCAAGGGGGGCCAAACTTTTTATAATGCGAAAATAGGAAAAGTTTGCTCCAACCTACTTTTAATGCTTTATTCATTCTTAAGAATAAAATTAAACGGAAGTATCCTGTTACTCTAAAAAAAAATGGAAATTATTTTGTATTGTCAGCTGCCTGGTTCGTGGCAATACTTTTAGGCACTTCCAACTGGTTCTTGTATTTAATTAATGCCCTGGTAATGGCTTCAGCTATTTCCTGCTGGCCTTTTTCACTATTAAGATAGCGCTCATCTTCATAGTTGGCGATAAACCCGGTTTCTATTAAAATGGCCGGCATTTGTGTGGCCTGCAAAACCCAAAGGCCCACTTGCCGTTGCCAAACCCCCAAATCATTTCTACCTGTTTTCGCAATTTCTTCCTGAACTGCGGAAGCAAGCTGGTAGCTTCTCTTAAAATAATTTTGTGAGTATAAAAGCGCGCTCGCTTTCCATTCGGGACTGTCATAATTAATATTTAAGGAACTGTCATTACCCGCCGTTTCAAATTCCATATCACCTTCTTCAAGCGCTTTTATTTTGGCGCTGCTCTTATGCGCCGCCAAGATCAAAGTACTGGTTCCTTTGCGCGTAGTGGGAATTTTATAATACTGCATGATAGGCACTTCACGCGTGTGTTTGGTAACTACCTTTTTTCTTTTTTTGCCTTTCCCTACATACTTCGTAGTGCTGTAAGTCTGCGCACGGTAACCGGTAATCCTTGAGCCCGTTTTTAATGCAACGGCATCCGCATGAATGCAAACAAATAAATCGCCACTATGGTCATTGGCAAATTTCGCTTTCTCTTTTACAGAATTATAGACATCAGTGGTGCGTGTGGGAATAATATTTACACCCGGCATTTGTTTTTTTAATTCAGCCACCAGTTTCATGGAAATGGCGAGGTTAATGTCTTTCTCTTTGGATCCTAAAGTTCCTTCATATTCCCCATGCGCTCCATGATCCGTGCCGCCGTGGCCGGGATCTATAATAATGGTTTTTATTTTTTTAGGGATCTGCGCCTGTATCACTGAACTTACCAGGAATAAAGTAGCGGCAAGCAGAAAAGCAGATTTTACAAAAAATAAAAAACGAAACGATTTTTTCACGTCCAACATTTATTAAAAGATTTTAAATGAATTAATAATACAAGTTCTGGTAATCTTCACATTACTTTATTAGGATTATCTCTATTTTTGTTGCCTTCCTGCTATGCAAACAATAAACAAATTTAGCTTAAAACATATTTCCCTTCTTGCTGTTATTGCTATTTTGTTTATGGTAACGGTTGAAAGCAAAGACAGAAGCCACTTTTTTACCCCACTACCCACCTCTTCCCTCCAGGATTCCCCGCCCGGAATTCTTTCAAAGAAAGGCCATTTTTCTGTTGCAAAAAAGCAAAATTTAATTAGCGACACTTTGCCCGGAAAAAACCTTTCTGCTTTTGATACCCTTGCCCCAAAAAAGACAGATTCCCTTTTCCTGAATGATTCCGTTTCGATACAGGAAAACGATACGGATACTATAAAAAAAACCACGGATACCATTCATTTTAAATCCGCCCAAAATGCCCTTGAAGCGCCCATAACCTATACGGCAGAAGATTCTATGGTACTTGATGTGGACTCAAAAACGGTAACGCTTTACGGGAAAAAGGCCAATACCAATTTTAAAGATAACGAACTTACGGCTCCTGTTATTTCATTTGACCAGGCTTCAGGAGATATTATCGCCTCCATTAAAAGAGACAGCGCCGGCAAAGTAATTTCGTTACCCACTTATAAACAGTCCGATTTCACCTCACAAAGCGATTCCATCCGCTTCAATATGAAAAGCGGCAAGGGGCTTACCAAAAGTACTTATACCCAGCAGTGAGAAATGTATGTATATGGCGAGGTAATCAAAAAAGTAAGCAATGAAGTATTCTACGCTTTAAGAGGGCGGTTCACTACCTGCAACCTGGACACGCCTCATTTTGCTTTTATCAGTAATAAAATAAAATTTATAAATAATAAGGTGGCCATCACAGGCCCCGTGCATCCTGAGTTTGAAGGTGTGCCTGTACCCATCTATTTTCCTTTCGGCATTTATCCTTTAAACCAGGGCAGGCATTCGGGATTGCTGGCACCCAATTTTACCACCAATGAGCAAAGAGGCATCGGGCTGGAAGGGCTTGGTTATTATAAAGTGATCAACGATAATTGGGATATTATTTTCCGGTCCTCCATCTATTCTTATGGAGGCTGGTCGCTGAATATAAATCCACGCTATTCCAAACGTTATCATTACAGCGGCAACCTTGCTTTCGATATTCAGAACTTTAATCTCAATTTTAAGGGCGACCCCGATTTTTTTAAAAACAGGAGCTACCATGTTACATGGAGTCATAGCGCAGACACTAAAGCAAGGCCCGGTGTAAGTTTCATGGCAAGCGTGAACGCAGGAAGCAGCAGTTACAATGCCCTTGTGCCCAATAATCCGCATTTAAATTTCAGCAACCAGTTGACTTCAAGTATTGCCTATTCCCGAACGTGGAAGGACAAGCCCTTCAACTTAACACTCACCGCCAATCATGATCAGAATACCAATTTAAAACTCATCAATGTGAGTTTGCCGAGCGCAGGCTTCACGATAAACACCGTCTATCCTTTCAGGAAAAAAGAATTTGTAGGCGAAACAAAATGGTACGAAAACATAGGGATCGGATATAACGGTACGGCGCAAAACAGGTTTTCTTTCTACGATACTGTAAAGAACAAAAGCATCTTTCAGCAAATTGCCGACACGCTGCAATGTGGCGCTCATCATTCGGTACCTATCAGTTTATCGCTGCCGCAAATGGGAATATTCCAGGTTTCGCCCGGCGTTAGTTACGATGAAACATGGTTTCAAAAGAGATCTACCCATTACTGGGACGCTAACAAAGACACATTGCTTACCAAAATACAGAATGGTTTTTATACAGCAAGGCAAATGTCTTTTTCACTAAACCTTTCCACCCGGATATTTGGAATGATAGCCGCAAAAAACAAGGACGCAAAAATTCAGGCCATACGCCATGAATTGAGGCCAACGTTTGGTATCAATTACCGCCCCGATTTTAATAAAAATAATTATTACTTCACGGTGGTAGATACTTCCGGCAGAAAACAGCAGTTCTCTTATTATGAAAGCACTTATAATATTTATGGCCCTTATGGAACGGGGACCTTTGGTGGTTTCAATTTTGGCCTGGAAAATAATGTTTCCATGAAAGTGCGCAATAGAAAAGATACCGGTGAAAATGCCTTAAAAAAAATATCTATCCTTGATGCGCTGAGCTTACAGGGCAGCTACAATTTTTTTGTAGATTCTTTTAAATTTTCTCCGATCAGCATGAGCGCTTCCACCAATTTATTCAATAAAATAAACCTTACCGCATTCGCTAATTTTGATCCTTACCAGGTAGATGCTTCCGGAAGAAGAATTGACAAACTGGTATGGAAAGAAAAGCCGGTTTCCCTGGGGAGACTGACCAACGGAAGCCTCTCTTTATCGAGCCAGTTTCAGGGCGGCGGCAAAAAGAAAGGTGTGGAACCGGGTGCACCAACCAACGATTATTCACAGAACGCCGGCTACAGCCAGGATGAATACAATAGCGAAATGGCTTACATAAAAAATAACCCCGGAGAGTTTGCCGATTTCAATATTCCGTGGTCGGTAAATTTTTCGTACGCTTTATCTTTTTCAAAATCTTTTATTGTGGGGAAGGGATTTAAAACTAACTTCTCTCAGAATGTAAATTTTGGTGGCACCCTCAATATGACACCCAAATGGCAAGTAGGTATCAACGGATATTACAACGTTTCGCTGGGGCAGCTTAACCCGCTTTCTCTTTCTATTTCAAGAGACATGCACTGCTGGCAAATGTCTATCAATATGTCGCCAATAGGCAATTACAGGTATTTCAGTATCAACCTCAGCCCTAAATCTTCGTTGCTTCGCGACCTGAAAGTAAACAGAACAAGATCATTTTATAGTGGCTTGTAATTTTGCCCGGATCTTTATTATTTTGCAGCCGTTTTAATATACTTTATCCACGTCTTTATAAAGTAAGCGTTGCTGGTATTTTTAAGTTTCGCGTCGCTCAAATGCATAGATATCTTTACCCCATCACAAGTAGAATGGATCACGTAATCAAGCCTGTCGCCGGTGGCAAGCGGCAATACCGTACCGGCAAACGTAATGCAGCCAATATGGTATGGAATTGCCTTCCTCATATGGCCATTCGCGGCAGATAATTCCTTTGTTATTTCTTCCAAAGCATTTACAAATACTTTGACCGATCCTTTCTCTACCGGAAAGAGTTCATTGAATTTATCTGCGGTGGTTATTTTATTGGAATAAGTAACAGGCTTTACCATCCGCATATCGAGTAATACATATTTCTGAGCCTGGAGAGGAAAGGCTGCCAACGATAAGGCAAAAAGTAAAAAGTACTTCATACAAATTTCTTCGGTTAGCTATTTATATTCTCCAAAAAGGGATCGCAAGGTGTCAGAGATTTCGCCAAGTGTGCAAAAGCTCTCCACCGCTTCAATAACTACAGGCATTAAATTCCTGTCATCCGTTGCATGGGCCTTAATTTTTTTTAAGCACTCAGCCACTTTTTCAGGGCTTCTTCTTTCTTTTAAATTTTTTATTTTCTGTATCTGCACCGTTCTTATATTGTCGTCAATACTAAATGAAGGATGCACTACTTCCTCACTGCTGGTAAATGCATTGAGGCCAACAATTATTTTATCGCCGCTCTCTATCTTACGCTGGTATTCGTAAGCACTCGCGGCAATTTCATTTTGAATAAATCCCTGTTCAATTGCATTGACACTTCCTCCCAAAGAATCTACTTTGTCAATTAATTCCCAGGCGGCTTTTTCCATTTCATCAGTCAGGTTTTCAACAAAAAAGCTTCCTGCCAAAGGATCGGCGGTATCGGCAGCGCCACTTTCATAAGCCACTATTTGCTGTGTTTTTAAGGCAATTCCCGCTGCTTCCTCTGTGGGCAAATTCATCGCTTCATCATAGCCGTTGGTATGCAGGCTTTGCGTGCCGCCAAGTACAGCTGCCAGCGCCTGAAGGGTAACCCTGCTTATATTGTTTAACGGCTGTTGTGCGGTGAGCGTGCTTCCGCCGGTTTGTGCATGAAACCTCATCTTCATTGCCTTTTCATCCGTAGCGCCCAATTCCTTCATCATCTTTGCCCACATTCTTCGCGCCGCCCGAAACTTGGCCACTTCTTCAAAGAGATTATTATGCGAATTAAAAAAGAAAGAAAGCCGTTTTCCAAAAACATTTATATCCAGGCCTTTTTTCAATGCGGCCTGCACATAAGCTTTACCATTGCTTAAAGTGAAAGCAATTTCCTGCACTGCTGTACTTCCCGCTTCGCGGATGTGGTAGCCTGAAATGGAAATGGTATTCCATTTGGGAAGTTCTTTGCCGCACCATTCAAATATATCGGTGATGATGCGCATGGAAGGTTGCGGCGGATAAATGTAAGTGCCGCGTGCCGCGTATTCTTTCAAAATATCATTCTGAATAGTTCCCTGCAATTGTGAAAGATCAGCGCCCTGTTTTTTGGCAATGGCCACATAAAAAGCCAATAAAATAAATCCGGTGGCGTTGATAGTCATGGAAGTGGAAATGTCTTTCAACTGAATCCCCCGGAACAAAGCTTCCATATCTTCAATGGAATCAATGGCTACGCCTACTTTTCCCACTTCCCCTTCGGAAAGGGCATGGTCACTGTCGTAACCAATCTGGGTAGGAAGATCAAAAGCCACACTTAATCCGCTTACCCCCTGCGAAAGAAGATAATGATAGCGAAGGTTACTTTCCTCCGCAGTGCTGAATCCTGCGTATTGGCGCATGGTCCACAGTTTACCGCGGTACATATCCTCTTTCACGCCGCGTGTAAAGGGATATTTTCCCGGCATTTCTTCTGAGGTATTTGTAACCACGTCTTCAGAAGTATATACTTTTTTTATTTTGATGCCCGAATCGGTAACTATTTTTTTCATGGTAAATGCTTAAAGCAAAACCCTCATCACATTAATTTTTTTGCTTCAAAATTAATGGCTTCCAAAACGATATTATGAAGAGAAGATTTAGGATTATTAATGAGGAAATCAATTATTTGTTTATTAAGATCCATTCCGGTTGCCTGTGAAGGCAGCGTGGAGCCAAGCTGATTGACAATGTAAATATTTTGTTCCTTCAAATTATTCACGGCTTTCCAGATTTCGGGCGACACATATATTTGCTGGCTAAGATTATAATCATATTCATGCTTTATGGTTTCTATAAGCGCTGCCTGCAGTTGCCGGGAAGAAAGCCCTGCATGCGGAACCCTTGATACCACATTCTGAAGCCCTATTCTTTCCGCCAGCAAAGTAATTCTTTCGTACGCCTGAAGACGGATCTTCAGCGTATCAGGATCGCTCTTTTTCGTTTCGCCTAAATCTCTTTTCAAAGAGGTAAATTCAGTTAACATCCATATAATGGCCAATAGCAAAACGAGCAACAGGATAACGATGATGGTCTCAAATGTTGACATTATTATAATTTGTCGCAAAAATAATCAATCCGAAAGGAAAGGTTGTAAGTTTGTAAATCAATGAAAAAGTGAAAAGTGAAAAGTGAAATTAAAAAGTTAAGAAACATGGAAACAATCAATACAACTCCGGTTACGCTAACGCCTTCTGCCGTTAATGAAATAAAAAAATTGATGAATGAAGCAGGTTTTGATGCTGAAAAATATTTGCGTATTGGCGTAAAAGGCGGCGGCTGTTCCGGTATGTCTTATGTATTGGGCTTTGAAAATAAAACAGATAAAGATGAAATTTTTGAGATAAACGGAGTTACGTGTATCATTAACCCCGCACACCTGATCTATCTTTCCCACATGGAAATTAATTGGGAAGGCGGTCTCAATTCCAGAGGATTTACTTTTAATAATCCCAACGCCAGCACAAGTTGTGGCTGCGGAAGTTCGTTTGGTGTGTAAGATAAAATCAATGGAACAACCCAGTTGAGACCTTGATAATTTTTAACCTAATGACAATGGAAAAATTATTAAACGTAGAGCATTCGTTGTTTTTCAGTTTATTGTTATTGATTCTCTTATCCTGCAACGGGGAAAACAAAGTTCCTTCAAATGAAACACTGAATGCACTCAATCTTAAGCGCGGAGAGGTTGTTATATGTGGTCCTCCTGAAAAGGAATTTGGGGCTGTTGAATTTGAAACATCCTGTTCTGGAAAAGTAAAAAAAGATTTTAATCTTGCTCTATCGCTGCTTCATTCATTTGAATATGATGAAGCGGAAAAGGTTTTTACAAAAATTATTGGTGAAGAGCCGGAATGCGCTATGGCTTATTGGGGAGTAGCTATGTGTAATTATCATCCCCTCTGGGCCCCACCTACCCGGCCCGAACTTGAAAAGGGAGCTAAAGCCGTTGCCGTTGCGCAGTCTATTACACAAAAATCGGAAAAGGAATCGGATTATATTGAGGCCATCGCCTTGTTTTATAAAGGCTGGAATAAAGCAGACCATCATACCCGCAGTATCCGTTTTGAAAAAGCAATGGAAAAGATTTATACTAAATTTCCAAACGATAAAGAGGCTGCTGTATTTTACGCTTTAT
>JBDSOE010000206.1:0-11553 GCA_039915005.1 Ginsengibacter sp. | reverse complement strand
ATGCGATGATGGCCCCTATTGCAGTCATCAGTTTGGGCCGCAGCCTTGTAGAGATCGCATATTCAATAGATTCATCCACTGGTTGCAGAAGCAGGTTTTCCTTGAATTGTAAAAAAGTAAAGATGGAATTTTCCCCGATAATTCCCACGATCATAATGAGGCCGGTGTAGCTGCCTACATTCAAAGGCGTGCTTGTAATGAACAGCGCAAGATAACTTCCTGAAATGCCAAGTACCGCGATGATTAAAATGGCAAGCGCCACTTTTACATCCCTGAATAAAAAAAGTATAACCACAAATACCAATAAGCTTGACGCAATCAATATCATTAGAAGTTCGCCAAATGATTGCTGTTGCTGTGCATAAGCACCACCATTCTCAATATGATATCCCTGAGGCAAATGAATGCTCTTTAAAATTTTACTTTTTACTTCTTTCATGGTACTTCCCAGATCCCTGTTCTCAAGGCGCGCAGAAACCACGCCCATTGATTGAAGATTTTCTCTTTGTATCTGTGCATCGCCTTCATTCACTTCCACATCCGCCAATTCACTTATCGGTTTCAGTCTTCCATCCGGCGAGGCTATCTGTAATTTTCTTACCTCCTCCACACTCATTTTTTTACTCCCCGGATATACTAATCTCACCGGGTAAACCCGATCGTTTTCAAAAATATTTCCGGCGAGGTTTCCTTCCAGTGAAGTCTGCAATTGGAATTGAAGATTAGCAGGAGTAATTCCGAATTGCGCTATTTTAAAATAATCAGGCAAAACCGTTACGGAAGGTCCGGTAATGGTAATTCCATTAAACACATCGGCCGTTCCCTTTGTAGTTTCCACTATCTCGCCTACCCCGGCGGACAACTCTTTTAATTTCGCCTGGTCATCTCCGAATATTTTTATTTCAATGGGCTGTACCGAAGTAAGCAGGTCGCCGAGCATATCGCCAATCACCTGGCCAAAATCCACTCTCAGAGCGGGTTGAGTTGTTTCTATTCTCTTACGGATATCATCAATTACTTCGTTCGTTGTTTTCTTTCTGCCATTTTTTAATTGAATTAAATAATCCCCGGTATTGGGTTCTGTTATAAAAAAGCCCATCTGTGTACCGGTGCGCCTCGAATACGCATTCACTTCGGGAGTAGAGGTAATTATCTTTTCAACTTCCTGCAATTCCTTATCGGTTTCTTCCAGAGAAGTTCCGGGAAGAGAAACGTAATCAATCACAATACTTCCTTCATCCATTTCTGGTAAAAAGCCCGTTTGCAATTTGGGCACAATCAAAATAATGGAAAGTATTAATCCGCCAATAAAGGCAAAACTGATCCATGGCCTAAGAATAAAAAATGAAACCCATTTTTGTTTTTTTACATTGTGAGCTAGTTCTTTTTTAGCAGCGACTTTTTCTTTTTTCTTATTTTTTGAAAACAAAAGATACACTACCGGAAGCCCTATCCACGTTACAAAAAATGAACAAACAAGTGTAATGATCATCGTATTGGTAAGCACACCAAAATAAGCGCCTGCCACTCCGCTCATCAATATAAACGGAATAAAAATTACAATGGTGCTAATGGAAGAGCCCACCATTGCGGGCAATAAAAAATGAATGGCTTTTTGAACAACCCTTTTATATTCATCACCCGGATTTTCCTCATGGGAACGATGAATTTGTTCCACCACTACAATCGCATCGTCAATAATAAGTCCGATAGCAGCGGCAATGGCGCCGAGTGTCATTATATTTAAAGTGTAGCCAATGGCGTACAACACGATCAGGGTTGCGGTAAGTGTTACCGGAATTATTATTAAAATAGTAGCGCTCGCTTTAAAAGATTTCAGGAAAATAATGGCCACAATAATTGCTAAAGTCAACCCTATCCATAAACTATCCGTAACACTTTTTACTGAAGTATTTACAAAGTCAGCCTGCACATAATAAGGCTTGATGGTTACATCTTTGGGTAAAATATTTTGAAGTGAAACTATTTTTTCTTTCATCTTATCCGAAAGATCAATGAGGTTGCTGTTCGGCTGTTTTATTACCGCGATTAAAATACTTTCTTTGCCGTTCGCATTTACTTTTATGTACTCTACCGCTTCCTTCACCTGTATATCGGCAATATCCTTCAACTGTAAAACCCGTTTTCCATTGTTGCTGATCACCACATTTTTTAATTGCTCCAGCGACCGAACAGACGCATCTGTAATCGTGAGATAGAGATGGCGGTAATCGGATAAATATCCATTTGACTTAATAAAATTTGTCTGCGCCAGTGCAGTATTGATCGCTTCAGGCGTTACTCCTATAGTACTCATCTTTTGCAGGTCAAGCTGCACCCGGTATTCTTTTGATTTCCCCCCGATGACCCTTATTTCAGAAACGCCATCCACCTGGCTGAGATAAGGTTTTATAGTATAAACCGCCAGCTCTTTTAATTCAATAGGAGATAATTCATGACTCTCCAATGAGTAACCCATCACCGGCAAAATGGAAGGATTCATTTTCTCTACCGTAATATTTAAGTCGGGTGGCAAAGTATTTCTGATCTCTGCAATCTTTGATTCAATTCTTTGCTGACTCAGATCCACGTTGGTTTTCCAATCAATGAATGCAGAGATTTCACAACTTCCCCTGCTCGTGGTACTTCTAATGTCAGTAAGATCAGGAATTTTTTTAATCGCATTTTCCAATGGCCGCGTTACCGTTACCATCATTTTGTCAACCGGCTGCAAACCCGCATCTGCAATGATCTTTATTTTGGGAAATGTAATTTCCGGGAAGAGGGAAGTTTGTAATTTACTGTATGCAAATAATCCTCCCATGATGATCATGGCGAGTGCCACAATAAGCGGAGTTTTATATTTTGTAAAAAAAGAATGGCCTCCCCGCCCTCCAGGGGAGGGTTCTGTAGAATCTTTCAGATTGTTATTTTCATTGCTCATCAATCATTTTTTAAATTCTTCCTGAGGGCATGTGTTTACTTTCCTCCTTTGTAGGAATTGGGGGAGGTTATCACCAAAGCCGTATCTGCCAGTCCATAATTTCCGGTCAATAAAATTTTATCCTGCATAGAAAATTCCGGGGAAATGATTTCCACTTTATCACCCGTTTCTATTCCCGTCTTCACTGGCACCTTCACTGCCGTGCTGTCATTGATCATTCTCATTACCCAAAAATTAGCTTGCGTTTCATCCGTAAGCACTGCCTTCTTTTCCAAAGTGGCCGCAGAGGCTTTGGACACTTTTATAATTTTTACTTTGGCCACCAAATTCACCGGAATGGAATGTGGTGAATTTACTTTTAAAGAAATCGCCTGGGTTTGTGAAACAGAATCTACCATAGGTAGTGAGGATTGTACCGTGCCCAACAATCTTTCTCCATCGGGCAAAGTAAGCGCTACCTGTTTTCCAATCGTAACGTAAGGTTTGTACTCGTAAGGCACATTCATCACAAAGACAAAACTTTTAGAATCATTAATTGCCGCAAGCTGCTCGCCATCCTGAACGTAATCGCCCGCCTGGTGGTTCAGTTCAGTAACATATCCGGAAGCACCCGCTCTTATCAAGTTGGTACCGGAGAATTTGAAATTAGGATTCAATTGGTTCACCGCGTTTCCAATAGCTTCTGCTTCCTTCGTTTTCAAAACAAACAAAACTTCTCCCCGGTTTACATAATCCCCAAATTTTATGTTTGCCTTTTTGATGTATCCATTCAGATTGGATTTTACAAAATTTTTCTGCAGAAAAGTGGAAGTGGCATTCAATTCCACAGACTCCTCAAGAGGTTCATAACTGATGGAGGTAACGGTTACGGGTGTACGCGATTCTGCAGTTGCTTCGGGGGCGGTTGATGCATCCTTTTGGTGGCAACTAATGAAAATAATACAAGAGAAGAACAAAAAGGGTAATTTATTAAAAAAGTTTTTCATCGTAATTATATTGTTGTTCTTCCATCTATTGTTTCAAATTCCAATAGTTCAATTGATGTATCACAAGATATTTGGCAATTTGATTTTGAACAACCAGGTTTTTTGAAGTGATATAATTATTCAAAGCAAGTACATAATCTGTTATCCGTATATCCCCGGTTTGCAATAATTTCCCATTCACTTCTATCAGCGTTTGTAAATATTTTATTTGCTGGTTAATAGAACCGGTAAGGTTTTCAAGTTCATTCAATTGTTGGGTAAGCTGTTGAATCTGTTGTGTAAACTGGCTGGTAAAAAATTCTTTTTGTTTCTGTCTTGTACGTTCTTCAATGTTCAGTTTTGAATATTGCAATTGCTTTTGATGTCCATCATAAATAGGAATGGTTACATTAATTCCGGCATTGGTTCCCCAGTTTTTGTAAGGGGAAATAGTAAAAGTAGATTGGTACCCTGCATCTGCAAAAAGATTTATTTTAGGGTGATAGCCTACATCAATTATCGAACGCTCATTCAAAATACGAAGACTATCAATTTTATAGCTTAAAAAGAAAGGTGAATTTACCGTATCAAAATTTCTCACCACTTCAATGTCAGGGGCATTTAATTTTTCAGTGCTTGTATCAATAATTCCCGCGAGGTAATTAAGCGTTGCATAATTATTTTTAAATTGAACCAACAGTTGATTTCGCGTTAGTTGTTGCTGCTGAAGCGTAACCACAAACGATAAATAATCCGACTGCTTATACACATTTTTTTGAGTGAGTTTTTTTAATAAAATCTCTTCGTTTGTCAGAAGATGAATCACTTCATCATTAAAATCGAGCTGAAGCTGGTCGCCGTATGTAATGATATACTGGGTAACGATTGCTTTCTTAATATCCTGTTTGGAAATGGCGGAACTTACCTGTAAGGAATCCTTTTGCAGTTGCAGATTTTTATATTGCAGGCTAAGGTTTCTTTTATTATAAATCGGTCTATTAAAGCCAATTAATGTGGAAAACTGCTGGCCGTTTGTAATCGCAGCATCATATCCATAACCATTTATAACCGGTGCGTAGTAAGCATTTCCGCTTCCTGTAACCTGCCATTTATTCCCTGCAAAAACAAGTTGACTATCCAGGCTATTTGCCAGGATCAGATCCTGCAACTCCGTAATTTTTGGATTGTTAAGCTGCGAATTGTTGATGAAATAATCAAGGTCTTTTTGTGCCACAGAAAATAACGGGAAAAGAAAAAGAAAGAATATTATGAGTAAGTGTTTATTCATGTTTATAATACAAAACCATCCCGCCCTGAACGGGATAGTTAATGTCATGCTATTTTATTTATTATTTTTCTGCTTTTACAAAGTTACCCTTCTCATCAAAGATTACGTCTCTTCCATGAACTTCTGCTTCATAAAATGTTTTGCCTTTTGCATCCGTTGCCTTCCCTGCTTCGGTAATTTTTGCTCCTTTATAATGTTCTTTTACATAGGCAAAAGTATTTTTAGGAAGATCGCTTACAGGAATTGTGTTTACAATTTCAATAAAATTTCCTGATGGAGTAAATTGAGCTGAATGATCCTCTCCTGATTTTCCACCCCAATTGGCTTCATAATTTCCATATTCTTTTTCCCAAGTAACCCCGGATGCTTCCCGATATTTTCTTAAGAAAGCCGCCTTAACTGCCGCGGGCACAGTTATCTTATTTTTCATTTCCTTTTGTGCTTCTTTTTTTTCACTCTTCGCCTGTGCGAAAGTGGCGGTGCTTAATGCAAGCATTATTCCGGCCAGGCTTAATAATTTTTTCATTTTATCTTTTTTAGGTGATATTAATTTCACACAAAATAAAACACGATTCTGGAGAGAATTTGAAGATGGATTTGAATTTATTTTTTTGGGCTCAAATTATCTGAACCGATAGATCAATCCCGGCTCCCAATGTCCATAAGAGTAATTAAGATTAAAGGAAACAGTATTCTTTTTTTTATCTGCTTCTTTTATTTTGACGTAGCGATGGTAATTATTAACCACATTTTTCCCTGCCAAAAAACCTACGGCAGCGCCAACCACCACATCAGTAGTCCAGTGCTTATTCTCTGTAATCCTGCTTACGCCAATCAATGAGGCCACACTATAAGCAATGATGGGGACAATAGGTTTATTCCTATATTCCGAAGCAAAAACGGTGGCAGCGGCAAAAGCAACTGCTGTATGCCCGGATGGAAAAGAGCTATATACAATTTTACCGTTGGCATCTTTTGAGGTTTTAGAAAAGGGGCCAAGAAATATCGGCCTGGCTTCCTCTCCGGGTCCATAAAATGATGGCCTCGTTCTTCCGGAAAGAAATTTGAGAACACTTTCCAAAGCGCCTGCGGTAATATAAGACTGCGTTGCCAACAAAGTAGTGGTTACCATTTTTTCATTTTTAAATACCAGTCCGTATGCCCCCAATCCTGCCAGGGTATAGGCTTCGTACAACCCTCCAAAATTGGTTACATATTTACTCATGCTATTTATCCCGGTATTCCGGTTTCTAAGTTTAAGTGCGGCTTGCTGTACAGGCTTGTCTGCAAAACCAAGCGCTACCGTAACTGCAGCAAACTTTCCAAAATTTCCCCAATCCTTTTTGGTCATGTGAAAAGGTTTGGTAAATTCCTGTTTTAAATCGCTGCCCAATAAAATAAAATAGGTATTGAAATTTAGTAGGGAAGTTCCCTTATAAGTTTCGCGGTTAATATCGTTCACCTGTCCTATCCTGTCCTTATTTCTGGACAGGCTATCCAATTTATTTATCAGGGTATCTTTTTGTGCAAAAGCTATAGCCGGAAACGAAAAGCATAATATCAACGACCACCTTTTTAATAAAGACTTCATGTTATTTTTTTATATTGAAGGATTCTATCAATAAATATTCCAAACAAAAATTTTGCCTGCTGACGAAGACAATTTTTAAGATTCCCCTGTTAACCAAAATTTATTTCTATTCTGTGCATATCCTGTTCGTATTGATAAGAAACCGAAAAATCTGAAATGTCACCTATCTTTTTTACAATGGATAAGCCCAGTCCGAGTGAATCTCCTGTAACGGCATCTTTCTGAAATCTCTCAAAAAGCCGGGCGGGTTCTTTAACCGGTACCGGGCCTGTATTACAGACTATCAGTCTCTTTTCATCTAAATTGATCTCTATGGATCCGTTCCTGTGATTGTGTTTGATAGCGTTACTGATAATGTTGGAAATTAAAATACCGGCAAGCGATTCATTCATCTTTATCAATTTGTTGGGGACAATATTTTTTACAACTCGTATATTTTTTGTCACTGCCAACTCTTCAAAATTTTCGAGATAGCGCAAAATAATTAACGATATGTTTACCGGTTCTGTCTCTACAAATTGCTTGTTATCAATTTTGGTAAGCAACAACAAAGAATGATTTAATTTGGACAAACGCGAAGTGGCTTCGTTTAAAGACTTTATAGCATTCACCTGTGTTTCATCCAGTTTTTCTGACTGGGTTAATAATTCCAGTTTGGTTTTAATAATGGCCAAAGGAGTCTGTATTTCATGCGAAGCATTTTCAGTAAAATTTTTTAATGCCTCATAATCACTTCTTACTTTTTCCGTCATCAGGATTGCGGTGGCATTCAATTCCGCAAATTCATCTATCCCTGTTTCCTGGAGATTCATTTCATTTTTTGAAGAAAGAGTAAACTGCTTCAGTTGTTCCAAAGTATTATAGAACGGCTTCCACAATTTTCCTAATAAAAAATGATTGCCCATAAAAAGAACTATGAGCAAAAAAACAATCACAGAGAAGGTGATCTTTAAAATAAGCGACACAATATCTTCCGTTTCCTGTTGCGATTTCTTTACGATCGCCATATAATTATTGCCATATAATTGAACAAAAAAATCAAGTCTTCTGAAAGATTCCTCCTCCCCTTCCTTTTTATCAAAAATAGTTTCTGTTGAAATTTTATCTTTAAAAGAATCGGATGTTGTGAGATGAAATGATATCTGCTGGTCTTTGTAATTGGACGATTCAGGAAGGGCTTTGTTTTTATCAATAAAATGAAAAATTTCCTCTTTCTCTATATACAGATCTTTATCGAGCTGATGCAACAAAACGTAGTGCAGTATAAAATAATAAGCGATACCGCTTATCAAAAGAGTGGCAATAGTAATGGGAATATTTACCTTGTTGTATTTGGCAAGTAATTTCATTGATCAGTAAATTTATATCCCATTCCATACACGGATTTGATGTAATCGGCACCGCCTGCATCCATTAATTTTTTACGCAAATTTTTTATATGGGTATAAATGAAATCATAGTTGCCGCCCATCTCATTTCCCCACAGATGCTCGGCTATGGCGTCTTTCGATATCAATCTTTTTCTATTGGAAATAAAATACAAAAGTAGCTCATATTCTTTTTTGGTAAGCTCCACTTGCTGGCCGTTTACAGTAACCGATTTATTTTGCGTATCCACCCGAAGCATATCAAAAGCTATCAGATCATTGCCCCCAAAGTTTTTTCTTCTTATGATGGCGGCTATCCTCGCATTTAATTCTGATAAGTGAAATGGCTTGGCGAGGTAATCATCTGCGCCAAGATTGAGGCCCTTTATTTTATCATCCAGTGAATCTTTTGCAGAAATAATCAATACGCCATCCGTCTTTTTATCTTCTTTCAATTGCTCCAGAATTTTCAAACCGCTGCCACCGGGCAAGCCGATATCCAATAAAATACAATCATAATTATGGTACTCTGTTTTATGGCAGGCCGTTGCAAAATCTCCGGCAATTTCACAAATGTATTCCTGCCCAAGCAGGTAAGTGGCTATACTTTCGCTTAATGCTTTTTCATCCTCAATAATCAGTATTTTCAAATAGATAATTTTTGAAAAATTACAAAATGATTCTGAAGATATTTTGAAGAAGTATTTTTTTGCTGTAAAACCTTGCCATCCTGCGCTTATTCTTTACCTTTCTTTCTCCCTTTAACCCTATTTTTGCAAAAAAGTTTATTATGCAAATACTGCTTGTATTACACGACCTGGTACGGTGGCTTGTTTTATTATTTGCCTTCTGGACGGTGATCAGCGCCATCAGCGGAATAGTTGCTAAAAGGAAATATACAGCCGGCGACGGGCGAAGTAATTTCTTTTTTATGCTCAGCATGGACATTCAATTATTAATCGGGCTGATCCTGTATTTCAGCGGGCAATGGTTTGAAAGATTAAAACATCTGGGCGACAATATGAAAGAACCTATGCTTCGATTTTTCACCATGGAACACGGGCTTATTATGATCATCGCATGGGTACTGGTTCACGCAGGAAGAATCTCAGTAAAGAAGGCCGTAACTCCGGAAGCGAAATTTAAAAAAACGTTATTGTTTTTTGGAATTGCATTACTATTGATACTAATTGCCATACCCTGGCCGTTTAGAGAAGCAGTAGCAAGGCCGTGGTTTCGTGGCTTTTAGCTGAATATAAATGATGGGGTCGGCCTGTATTAATTAGAAAAAGATATACAATAAATGAGTGAAGAAATTAATGAAAAGCCAATCATACTAATTACTAATGATGACGGCATAACGGCGCCGGGTATCCGAAGCCTGGTGGAAGCCGTTCAGGATTTGGGGCAAGTAGTGGTG
Source organism: Ginsengibacter sp. (assembly GCA_039915005.1). GTDB lineage: Bacteria > Bacteroidota > Bacteroidia > Chitinophagales > Chitinophagaceae > Ginsengibacter. The sequence continues at coordinate 1,978 of JBDSOE010000206.1, read as the reverse complement.
GTGGCGCCGGACAAACCTCAAAGCGGAATGGGACACGCCATTACCATCGGCGTTCCGTTGCGGTTAAATAAAATGACAGATCTTTTTGAAGGCATTGAAGCCTGGCAAACGAGCGGCACTCCGGTGGATTGCGTAAAGCTCGCTGTAGATAAATTGTTGCACAGGAAACCGGATATTTGCCTCAGCGGAATTAATCACGGGGCCAATCATTCTATAAATGTAATTTACTCAGGAACCATGAGTGCCGCTATGGAAGCGTCTATTGAAGGCATTCCTTCCATTGGATTCTCATTATTGGATTACCGGTTTGAAGCCGATTTTACCACGGCAAAACATTATGTACATAAGATTGTAAAAAGCGTATTGGATAGAAAGATGGACAAGCACTTTTTATTGAATGTAAATATTCCGGCAATGCCTTTGCAATTAATGAAAGGGATAAAAGTATGCAAACAAGCCTATGCAAAATATGATGAGTCTTTTGATGAAAGGCTGGATCCCAACGGGAAAAAATACTATTGGCTTACCGGTGAGTTTGTAAATTTTGACACTGCAGAAGATTCGGATGTGTGGGCATTGGAACATAATTATGTAAGCGTGGTTCCGGTGCAGTTTGATCTTACTAATTACACTTTGAAAAAAGAACTTGAAAAAAACTGGGATATTTTATGATCTTCAAAAAAGACAATTTTGTTTTCGGCCTTGCCTTAGGTTTGATAGCGCCGATGATCGGGTTTCTTGTTTATAAACTCGTTAAATTCAAAGGGCTTACTCTTGAAGAAATGTTTCAGTGGATGAAGCTGAATCCTAACCTGATCACCGTTTCCATCAGTGTTTCCTTAATGGCCAATGCTATTTTATTTACTATCTATATAAACGGCAACTGCGACAAAACAGCCAAAGGTATCTTTGTTCTTACCCTTATTTATGCAATAGTAGCTATGGCTTTCAAATTCTGGTAATAGTTCTCCCCGTTGAAAAAAAGTCAGTTTCAGCAATCGTTTCCTTTTAACAATCCGTCTTTTTCATTTCATCGTAAATTTGGGAAAACGAAGACATGAAATCTTTATTAAGCTTATTTTTTATTGCCGCTATGGCAACAGGATTTACTTCCTGCGCGCAGGTATCTACTCAAAAGAAAAGCGATGCACCATCTCAAAAAGACCTTTCCAAATACAGTAAGGCTACCTTTGCAGCCGGTTGCTTCTGGCACGAAGAAGCCTTGTTCGACGGCATGAAAGGCGTGGTGGAAGCCGTGTCTGGTTATGCAGGTGGCACTACTGATCGTCCGGATTACGAATCGGTATCAACCGGAAATTCAGGCCATGCGGAGAGCGTTATGGTTTACTATGATTCATCTATAGTTTCTTTTCCCACTTTATTAAAAGCTTATTTTACGGCGCAGGATCCTACTTCTGTAAATGGGCAGGACCCCGATTATGGAACCCAATACCGGTCCATTGCATTTTATAATAATGACCAGGAAAAAAAACAAATTGAAGATTATATCCGTCAACTAAATGCCTCCGGAAAATACCAGGCACCAGTTGCGGTGCAAGTGGTGCATTTAACCAAATTTTGGAAAGCGGAAGAATATCACCAGGAATATGTGAAAAAAAATCCGGGAAGCAGCTATGTCAAAAATGTTTGCATCCGCGAGGTAAAGCATTTCCAAAAATTATTTCCGGAGTTGATAAAGCCCGGTCATTTTTATTAATCAAAAGATCAAGCCTCACTACTCAAAAATATTTCTCCAACTTTTCCCTGATAACAGAAGGCATCTCACAGCGCTTCATGGTTTTGGCATCCATAAAATAAAGCGTTACGTCGCCCACATTCAGTAATTCATTTTTCTCATTAAATATTTCACCATAAAACACAATCTTATGATGAAGCGGAATTTCTTTTATCAGAATAACCACTGTTATCAAATCATCATAAAGTGCAGGACGAATAAATTTTGTATGAAGCTCTATTA
>JBDSOE010000185.1:0-18395 GCA_039915005.1 Ginsengibacter sp. | reverse complement strand
AGATTTTGGAATAATCAGTTTATTCACTGTCTGTTGTAGTTTTTTTGATAAATAATTTTGAGACACAGAAAGACTATTTCCTGAATGTTTTGAGAGGACCGGGTAAAATATCTGAAAAAAGGATTATCTCTATTTTAAAAGGGATGCCTTTATTTCTTATTGACTGCCTTCTTTGGCGCCGCTTTTTTCCTGGTACTTTTCTTTGCCGCCGCCTTTTTATCAAACGCTTTCGGATCCTGTTTTAAGATCATTTTTTTTACGTCTTCCAAATCTACCAAAGCCAGTTCTTCCGGTGTATATTTACCACCGCCTTCTTTGGCGGTTATTTTCAGCATCTTTTTGCCAAAGCGCACAAACGGCCCCCAGCGGCCATTTTCAATGGCTATCTTTTCTTCAGGCCATTGTTTTATAAAACGATTGGCTTCTTTTTCAATCTTCTTTACTATTAATTCATCACAATCTTTTTGGGTAAGTTCATCAAAATTATAAGCCTTCGGTATGTTTATAAAAAGACCGTTCCATTTGATAAAAGGGCCAAAGCGGCCTTTGCCTTTTGTGATGGGTTTTTCTTCATAAAATCCTATTGGCGCATCTTCTATTTTTTTGGCTGTAATAATTTCTATGGCTTTCGGCAAGTCAACTTCCGTGGGCTCTGTTCCCTTGGGCATAGAAATAAACTGCTCGCCCCATTTTACATACGGGCCAAAACGCCCAATGTTTACCAATACTTCCATGCCTTCGTGTTCGCCTAAATTAAGTGGCAATTTAAAAAGATCCATCGCCTCATCCATTGAAATGGTTTCTATACTTTGGGTGGATTTTAATTTTGCGAAGCGTGGTTTTTCTTCATCTTCCTGCCTGCCTATTTGCACCATCGGGCCATATCTTCCCATACGTGCAAACACGGGTTTCCCGCTTACGGGGTCGGTTCCTAATTCATGCTCCCCTTTGGCCCTTTCTGCATTTTCAAGAGTGTGCGCTACAGTTTTATGAAATGGCTCATAAAAATTTCTCACCATTGTATTCCATTGTTGTTTCCCTTCGGCAATTTTATCGAACTCTTCTTCAATGTTGGCGGTAAAGGAGTAGTTCATCACCTCATCAAAATGTAAATTCAAAAAATCGGTAACCACCAATCCAAGGTCCGTAGGAAAAAGTTTTCCTTTTTCGGCACCGGTAATTTCATGAGTGGTTACTTTTTCAATGGCGTTATCTTTTTTAAGCTTTACAATTCTTATGGTGCGTTTAGTACCTTCCTTGTCTCTTTTTTCTACATAATTCCTTTTTACAATGGTACTGATGGTAGGCGCATAAGTGCTTGGCCTTCCAATGCCAAGTTCTTCCAATTTCTTTACCAAAGAGGCTTCTGTATATCTTGCGGCGTGCCTTGTAAACTTTTCGGTTGCTGTCATTACTTCAAAATCCAATTGCTGATTCACAGTCAATGGCGGAAGCCTGCTTTCATTTCCAAAAGTGGCATTCTCATTTTCATCATCATCATTTCCTTCGTTGTAGATCTTTAAAAAACCATCAAATTTCAGTACTTCGCCAGTGGCGGTTAGCTCATCGTCAACCGTACTTATTTTTATTTTGGCAGTTGTTTTTTCAAGAATAGCATCACTCATCTGGCTGGCGATGGTACGTTTCCAGATGAGCTCATAAAGGCGTGCCAGTTCCGGATCATTTACCCTGCTCTCGCTCATTTCTGTTGGCCTGATGGCTTCGTGCGCTTCCTGTGCGCTTTCGTTTTTATTTTTATAATTGCGCAGTTGCAAATATTTTTCGCCGTAACTTTTTATTATCTCCGTTTCTATCTGATCTTTTGCAGTCTTGCTTAAGTTCACACTGTCGGTACGCATGTAAGTAATCTTACCGCTTTCATACAATTTTTGCGCAAGCAACATGGTTTTGCTTACACCATAACCCAGCTTTCGACTGGCTTCCTGTTGCAAGGTGGAGGTGGTGAAAGGGGCTGCCGACGTGCGTTTACCGGGTTTAACCACAATATCTTTAACTGAATAAATGGCATTTTTACATCGTTCCAAAAATTTTTCCGCTTCTTCAATAGTCCGGGTGCCGCCATCTTCTGCTTTAAAAGAGATTCGTTTTCCCGAAGGATCGGTGGCAGCCAGCAGCGCTTCAATTTTAAAACTGCCTGTGGATTGAAACTGGTTGATCTCTCTTTCTCTTTCTGCAATTAATTTTACAGCCACACTTTGTACCCTTCCGGCACTGAGGCCTCCTTTCCCTATTTTTTTCCATAACACCGGTGATAGTTCAAACCCCACCAGCCTATCCAAAACTCTTCTTGCCTGTTGTGAATTTACCAGGTTCATATCAATCAATCTTGGATTTCCTACCGCAGCGGTTATGGCTGGTTTGGTTATTTCGTGAAAGACGATTCTTTTGGTGGTATTTACATCCAGCCCCAGCACTTCCGCAAGGTGCCAGCTTATGCTTTCTCCTTCACGGTCCTCATCCGAAGCGAGCCATACGGTTTCCGCTTTTTTTGCCAGTTGTTTTAATTCCTTTACCACTTTGGCTTTTTCTTCAGGTACCTTGTATCTCGGTGCAAAATTGTTGTTGATATCAATGCCCATATCGTCCTTTTCAAGATCGCGGATATGCCCGTAACAACTCTTTACTTCGTAATCACTCCCAAGAATTTTTTCAATCGTTTTTGCTTTCGCCGGTGACTCCACTATCAATAAATTTTTAGCCATAATTATCTTTATTTTTCCTTATCTGTGCTGTATTAATATATAAATTTTATAAGAAACCATCTGTTGCAATATTAGTTTAAAAATTAAAACTCAAATTTTATTTGCGGAATTTGCCATATAAAGGCTCTTGTTTATCTTCGCTGTCCCCTCTATAAAGAAGCACTGGTTTCAAATTGGCTGTTATTAATTTCAGCCGTTTGCAATTATTTATTTTTTTAAACGTTTAGCTAACATATTCCATTTATGAATTGAGCGAATGCTTGTTTTATAATATGGTTTTAAAAAAGAAAATTACATGAAGATTGTAATGGTTGGGTCGGGGAACACAGCTACGGTACTATGCGTGTTAATACAAAAAGCAGGGCACGAGATTGTTCAAATTGTGAGCAGGAATATTGACAACGCCAGGGGGCTGGCTTCTTTATACAATGCCTCTTCCACAGTTCTGACAGATACGCATTTTGCTGAAGCGGATATATATATTGTAGCGCTGAATGATGCTGCCTTAGACCACATGGAAAGAATTGTTGCGCTAAAGGGGAAAATGGTGGTTCATACCGCTGGTGCCGTTTCTATTAATGCGTTAAAAGAATGTTCCAATACTTACGGAGTTCTTTATCCATTGCAAACCCTTTCAAAATTTACAGAACATGTTCCTGAGATCCCTTTTATGGTGGATGGCAACACACAGGAAGTGTTGCACCGGGTTTTGGGTATTGCCAAAAGCTTATCGGGGAATGTAACCGAGGCCAGTGACACGGAAAGGTTAAACTATCATGTAGCTGCGGTTTTTGTCAGCAATTTTGCCAACCACATGTTTGCTCTTGGTGAGCTTTTTTGTCAAAAAGAAAGAATTGAATTTAAAAACCTGCTTCCACTCATTAACGAAGTGAATAAAAGAGTAAATAGTTATTCGCCTTTCCTCACGCAAACAGGCCCTGCTATGCGTGATGATATTTTTTCGCTAAACCGGCATCTCCAGGCACTTTCCCCTTACCCTGATTTAAAATACATGTACTTGAAATTATCTGAAAGCATTATTAAAGTGCACGGTAAAAGATGAGCCGAAATGGAATTATAGATTTATAATTGATTATTTTGAATTTTGAGACTTATTGAAGAATGAAATTCTATTTTTTAGATCGACTATCTGTCATCCTCTTTTACTCAGAATTTAAAATCCAAAATAGATAGTTAGTTTTGCCATCCCGAAATAAAATTTCAATTCATGCATATTCTTTCACGATTACAACGTATCAAAACTTTTGTGTTCGATATGGATGGTGTACTTACGGATGGAGGCCTTATTATTACCCACGAAGGCCAATGGCTCAGGCGCATGAATGTACGCGATGGATATGCATTGCAATTGGCTGTAAAATCAGGGTTTACCATCATAGTAATTTCAGGAAGCGATTCGCCACAGATAGCTGAAAGGTTAGAGAAACTGGGAGTGACGCACGTTTTTATGAATGTAAAAGAAAAGGAAAAGTTTTTAAGGGAATTTGCTTTGAAGAATAAACTGGACCTGGATGAAACGCTTTTCATGGGCGATGATATTCCGGATTATTCCTGTATGCAGATGGTGGGCGTAGCTGCATGCCCGGCAGACGCAGCATTTGAAATTAAAGAAATAGCGGCATATATTTCTCCCTTGCGTGGTGGTTATGGATGTGTACGGGATGTACTTGAAAAGGTGTTGAAACTAAATAATAAGTGGACATTGCAATCTTCCGTGGCTTCCACCTGAATTTTAAATTCTTTACAATTTTTCCATGAAGGCATTTACAGCATTTTTTAAATTGATAAGGTGGCCCAACCTGCTATTTATTTTGCTGACTCAAATGCTTTTCAGATATTCCATTTTGCCTTTTGTTTACCTTGAAGGTCATCCTGGTTATGAAGAGATCAAACTTTCCCAATCCTTATTTTTTTTGTTGGTCTTCGCATCGGTTTGCATAGCGGCAGCGGGTTATATTATCAATGATTATTTTGATGTGAATATTGACCAGGTAAATAAATCTTCAAAAGTAATTGTAGGCGTTTTTATAAATAGAAGAGCGGCGATCTTGCTTCATGCGGTACTTTCTTTGGTGGGGTTTGTATTAAGTGCGTATGTGGGTTACAAGCTTCGCAATTATTATATTCCATTTTTCAATTTGTTGGCAATAGGGGTGTTGTGGTTTTATTCCACCACTTTTAAAAAAAAGCTACTGATCGGAAATGTTCTTATCTCGTTGCTTACGGCATGGGTAATTTTGGTGCTTACCCTGGCGGAGTATCGTTTTAGAATTTCACCAGCAGATATAGTGTGGCAAAGATTATTAAAAGTGTCTTTTGTTTATGCGGGGTTCGCATTTATTATTTCGCTGGTACGCGAGGTAATAAAAGATATGGAAGACATGGAAGGCGATATGAAATACGGAGCCACTACCATGCCCATCGTATGGGGCGTGCAGGTTTCCAAAGTGTTTGCTGCTGTATGGATTGTGGTGCTTACCGGGTTAATAGCCGCCATGCAGTTTTATGTAATTCAGCTTGGCTGGTGGTATTCCGCCCTTTATTTGGTTATTGCCATCATCATTCCTTTGTTATGGGTTTTGCGAAAGCTATACTTTGCCAATACGCCGATGCAGTTTCATGCGCTAAGTACCGCGGTAAAAATGATCATGTTTGCCGGAATTGTATCAATGATCTTTTTCTAAATTTTTTTTATAAAAATGAATAAAATAATATTAGCGTCGGGGTCTCCACGCAGAAAACAATTACTTCAATGGGCAGAAGTGTCGGTTGAGGTAATGGTGTCGAATACCGATGAAAGCTATCCGGAAGATTTATCCCCCGAAGAAATCACTATACACATTGCCGTTAATAAAGCGTTGGCTGTTCAGAAGAAACTACCTTCTATCTATGATGCTTATACGATAATTTCTGCCGATACAATTGTGGTGCTCGAAAATAAAATTATTGGAAAGCCGGCTGATCGTGAGGAGGCTATAAAAATTCTTTCTGCGCTTTCAGGAAAAACTCATGAAGTGATCACAGGAGTTTGTCTTTTATCTTCTTCCCAAAAAAAAGTATTTGCTGAAAAAACGGAAGTAACGTTTCATAAAATTACGCCCGCTCAAATTGAGTATTATACAGACACCTTCCAGCCTTACGATAAAGCAGGGGCCTATGCCATACAGGAATGGATAGGTGTTGTGGGTGTAAAATCCATCAGGGGTGATTTTTATAACGTAATGGGATTGCCGGTGAGCAGAGTGGTGAGAGAATTAGGAATTGGGAATTAGGAATTACGAATTAGGCAATCAGCCAACCGTTAATTCTCTGAAAATTTATTTATCTTTCTTTCTCAAAATCTAAGAGGATGAAGGAAGATCTTCTGCAATACATCTGGAAATTTCAATATTACAATCATCATGAATTGAAAGATACGAATGGCGGAGAGATTTTAGTCGTTCATCCCGGCAGCCACAATCACAACCAGGGGCCTGATTTTGTTGAGGCAAAAATTAAAATCAACAATACTTTATGGGCTGGCAATGTGGAGCTGCACGTCCATTCTTCTCATTGGAAATTACACAACCATTCAACAGACAGGAATTATAACAATATTATCTTGCACGTGGTATGGCAGCATGATGCGGAAATAAAAGATGTTTCCGGAAATAATTTGCCCACGCTTGAACTGCAAAGCAGGGTTTCTAAATTACTCTTGGAAAAATACCGCCGGTTAATGCAAAATGCAACATTCATTCCCTGCGAAGATCAGCTTCATGGTGTGAATGAATTGACATTGAGCCATTGGAAACAAAGGCTGGTGGTGGAAAGACTGCTCAGCAGATCAGAAAATATTTTTAGTATTCTTAAACAAACCCATCAACATTGGGAAGAAACTTTCTGGTGGCTTATTGCCGCCAATTTTGGATTGAAAATCAATAGCCAAGTTTTTCAAAAGATAGCGCAATCCTTGCCTGTTGCTGTTTTGGCAAAGCATAAAAATAATATCCTGCACCTCGAAGCTTTGTTGTTTGGACAGGCCGGTTTATTGACTAAAGATTTTGTTGGAAAATACCCGGCTATGCTGCAGAAAGAATATCAATTTTATCAAAGAAAATATAGCCTGGTTCCGGTGGATGGGGAACTCTATTTTTTGAGAATGCGGCCGGCCAATTTTCCAACGATTAGGTTAGCGCAACTGGCCAAACTGATTCATGAAAGTGAACATTTATTTTCTAAAATAAAAGAGGCTGACTCTGTTCAGCAGGTAAAAAAAATGTTTTCGGTGGTGCCCAATGATTACTGGCAGTATCATTATGTTTTTGATGAAGAGACGGGATATAAAATAAAAACTTTGTGTAAACAAATTGTGGACAATATTATCATCAACACAGTGGTGCCGGTATTATTTGCCTACGGCCTCCATCATAATGAAGAGGCTTATAAAGAAAAAGCCATTAAATGGCTTGAGGAAATATTGCCGGAAAAAAATGTAATTACAAAAGGATTTGAAAACCTGGATTTAGAAAATAAAAACGCTTTTGATTCCCAGGCTTTCATTCAGTTAAAAAATGAATATTGTAATCACAAGCTCTGCCTGCAGTGTGCCATTGGCAATTCTATTTTGAAAAGAGAGATTGATGTTGCCACAGATGAGCGCTAAGGAAAAACAAAAATACTTTTCATCACGGCGATGTAGGGGCGGAAGAGATGATCATCCCCAATTGTAAGTCAACACCAATTCAATATCCGGGTGCACGCTTTTTGCTACGGGGCAATTGTTTCCTGTTTTTTCTAAAATTAACCTTTCTTTTTCATCAACATTTCCGGGCAAAGAAACGGCTACTTCAATTTTGGCAACCCTTCGCGGATCACTTGCCATGTGCTTGGTTACTTTTGCTTCTGCATGGGTAATATCAGCTTTGAGGTCGGCAGATCTAATGCCCATAGTGGTTAACATGCAGGTGGCCAGTGAAGCACATAGCAAATCGGTAGGAGAAAACCGGTCGCCTTTACCGTGATTATCGGTAGGTGCATCGGTTTCAATTTGGGTTTTACTTTGAATGTGTTCGGCCTGGCACCGTAAATTTCCTGTATAAACTATTGAAGCAGTCATTGTCTTATTTTTGTATAAATTTACAGTACTAATCTTAATAAAAACAAATGCGGAAAATCATTTTCATTCTTATAGTTACTGCCTTTTCAATTAATTGTTTTGCGCAAAGTAAGAAGAAACAGCGACAGGAAGAAAGAAGGACTCATATTAATGAGCTGATTAAGCAGGAGGAGGAGGGAATTATTTCTTACAGAAAAAGTTTTGTTTTTGGAGCCAAACTTATAAGTGATGGGTATGGCGCTTTTTTTGAACTTGGAAGAGCCAGCTCTGTAAAAAAATCTCTTTTATATCAATTGGAAATAAGCGAACGTAAACATAAAAAAGAAGAAAAGCAGGGAAGTATTTATTCAAACAGCATTCCTGTAATTTATGGAAAAGAAAACTTCTTTTATCCTGTGAAATTAGGGGTACAGCAACAAATTCTTTTGGGAAATAAATCGAATAAAAACGGGGTGAGCGTTACGGGCAATTACGGTGGAGGGGTTTCCATGGGATTGTTGAGGCCCTACTATGTTCAGGTGGATAAAGGCGGCCAGATAGAATATATAAAATATGATTCGCCGGATAGCCTGGCTTTTTTGCATGGCAATATTTATGGCGGACCTTCTTTTGGAAAGGGCTGGAGCGATTTGTCGGTTACTCCGGGATTGTATGCGAAAGCAGCACTGCGGTTTGATTATGGAAGTTATAACGAAATGATTTCTGCAATTGAGGTGGGTATTTCGGGAGAGTATTACACAAAGAAAATTCCGCAAATGATTTATAACGAGCAAAAGCAATTCTTTTTTAGCGCCTACTTCTCTCTTTTATTTGGGAAAAGGAAATAGGAATTTTATAAGAAAAAATAAATAAAAAAAACAGATCAACTAATGGATGAAGAGATAATAAAAGAAGAAACAAAAATTAAAAAGCCATCATGGTTGCACGTAAAATTACCCATAGGCCAAGAATATAAGCAAGTAAGAAATATAGTGGATACTCATAAATTACACACTATTTGTGAGAGTGGCAATTGCCCTAATATGGGAGAGTGCTGGGGAAAAGGTACTGCCACGTTTATGATACTGGGTAATATCTGTACCAGGAGCTGCGGATTTTGCGCGGTGGCCACAGGCAGGCCTTTGGCTGTGGATTGGGGCGAGCCTAAGCGCGTAGCTGAAGCCATTCATTTAATGAAAGTAAAACACGCGGTAATTACTTCCGTTGATCGTGATGAACTGAAGGATGGCGGATCTATTATCTGGTACCAGACCATAAAAGCGGTTCAGGATTTAAACCCGGACACCACATTAGAAACACTCATTCCGGATTTTAAAGCCGATGAAGAAAATATTCAACGCATTATTGAAGCGGCGCCGGATGTGGTAAGCCATAATATAGAAACCGTGGAGCGTTTAACCCGCACCGTTAGAATACAAGCCAAGTATTGGAGAAGCATGGAGGTCTTGCGTATTTTAAAGAAAGGCGGTATGCGTACTAAAAGTGGTATTATGCTCTGACTGGGGGAAACCAAAGAGGAAGTGGTACAGACTATGCGCGATCTTAAAGAAAGTGAAGTGGATGTAATTACCATTGGGCAATATATGCAACCCACTCCCAAACACCTGCCCGTAAAGCGTTTTGTTCATCCTGATGAATTTAAGGAGCTGCGTGAAATTGGCTATAGCATTGGATTAGATTACGTGGAAAGCGGCCCGTTGGTAAGGTCTTCTTACCATAGCGAAAGACATGTAAAACCCGGCCTGGGCAGAATGCAATGGCAAGAAGAATCAGCATTAAAGGCTGCCAGGAATAATTGAATTGAACCTGTCATTTAAATCTTGGTACAATGAAACTATTACTATACTCTTTTATATGTATGGGTATAGTAGCTATAACGCCCTTCAATTCTTTTTCGCAATATATTCTTAATGGCGATGCCACACAGGAAAGTTGCAATTGCTATCAGCTTACGGCTCCTGTCAATAATCAGATTGGTAGTGTGTGGCAAGATGTCAAAATCAATCTCAACGATCCTTTTGATTTTTCCTTTAATGTTTACCTTGGCTGCCGCGATGTTTACGGTGCCGATGGAATCGTTTTTATACTTCAGCCCGATAGAAACAGCATTGGAATTTTCGGTCAGGGATTGGGGTTTGAAGGCATTGCGCCGTCTATAGGTATCTCGTTAGATACTTACCAAAATTATGACTATGGGGACTCTGCTTTTGACCAAATAACTATTCAGAAGAATGGAGTTGTTATGCATGGAAATGATCTGGCCGGCCCCATTCCTGCTTCGGCATCCAGCGATAATATTGAAGATTGCGCATGGCATGTATTTCGTATCAAATGGGATCCGGTAACGCATACCCTGAGCACTTATTTTGATGATATTTTCCGGCTGTCAACACAAACAGATTTGGTGGCAACTATCTTTAATAATGACCCGATGGTATATTGGGGGTTTAGTGGTGCTACAGGAGACGCTTACAATTTTCAAAAATTTTGTACCCCGCAGAATCCTCTATATAGTTCAGGGTTAGCAAACGATGCTGTGTGTTTGGGAACTCCCGTTACGTTCACAGATAATTCTACTTCTTTCACTACTATTAAAGATTATTACTGGGACTTTGGCGATGGCACCACAAGCAATGCGGCTAATCCGCCACCACACAATTATTTACAGCCCGGCAGGTATGCAGTAAAACATACGTTTACGGCTGCTGATGGTTGTGTGAGCCAGCCTTATACAAAAATAATTTCCATAGGAGATAAACCGGATGTTTCTTTCAAAATTTTTGATACCTGCGTAAACCTGACACCCCGCTTGAATGTAAATATAAATTTGGATGTGGGTACTATAAACCAATGGAAATGGGAATTGAATGGTAAACTTTTCTCCACTTCAGAAAATCCTGATCTTTCACAACTTGCTGCCGGCAGCTATTCCATGAACTTAACGGCAACGAGTAATATAGGTTGCGCTTCCAATATCTATGAGGATCGTTTTACCATAATAAATAGTCCGGTCATTAATTTCAATGTCAAAGACGGATGCGAAAACAAGCCTGTTATATTTAATGCACAGCAATCGGATAAGATTACCACCATCAATAAATGGCAATGGGATTTCGGTGATAATCTTTTTTCAGATCAGCAAAAAACACAGCATGTTTATACGGCTTCTTCCATTTATCCGGTAACATTAACGGCTGCCGCAAGCAATGGTTGCCAAAGCTCCGTTATGAAAAATATTTTTATAAATTCAGTACATGCCAATGCAGGGAACGATACAATAGTTGTTGAGAATACCCCTTTCCAATTACATGGAAGCGGCGGCTCCGCATACTTCTGGTCGCCTTCAACCGGTTTGAATAACCCAAATATCTCAAATCCAACAGGCAATGTTTCTGACGATATCACTTATTTTTTAACCGTAAAAACTATTGAAGGATGTACCGATACTTCCTCCATGAAAGTGAGGGTGTTCAAGGGGTCTGCCGTGTACGTGCCCACCGCATTTACCCCCGGCAATGATGGACTAAATGATGTACTAAAGCCTTACCTGATTGGGATAAAATCTTTGTATTTCTTTACTATCTATAACCGATGGGGGCAACAAATCTTTTCGACCCATGAAATCAATAGAGGGTGGAATGGTCTTTCACAAGGAAAAATAGGCGAAGCCGGCGTGTATGTCTGGATACTGAAAGCGGAAGATGCATGGGGTAAAATATATAATCTTAAAGGATCTTTCATTTTACTAAAATAATCCTGTTGATGAAAAAATCTTTTGTTTTTTTGCTGCTTACCTTTTTTATTTACGGCGCGCATGCGCAATTAAAATGGGTCAATCTTGATTCTTTGTACCAGCCGCTTCCTACATCCATGCACATTTATAAATCCACAGATTCGCTGGATGAAAAACCGAATGTGATGTACTATGCCATAGCCGACCTGAAGGATAAAAATTTAAAATTTACCAGTGATACCACCATGAACAGGAGACTCACTCCTTCCGGGTTTTATTACAAAAACAATAAACCATTGCTGGTGGTCAATTGCTCTTTCTTTTCATTCGCCACCCATCAAAATTTAAATATAATTGTGAAGAATGGGAAAATTCTAAGCTATAATGAACAGACTATTCCTGGTAAAGGAAAGGATACGCTTTTTTACGCTCATCCGTTTTTTGGGGCTATAGGAATCACTAAAAAAAGGAATGCAGATGTGGCATGGATTTATTCAGATTCTTCCAAAAGGTTTTTATATGCTTCGCAATTACCCGTGCCATTCATTCATGATTCTGTTTCGAACCTTTCCTGGAACTATGTAAACAAGATGACATCAACGGTTAGTGGCGATTATTCAGGAAAGCATTTTGCATCCTCTTCTTCTTTTAAAAAATGGAGAATGAATACGGCTGTTGGCGGCGGCCCGGTATTGGTACAAAATGGAGAAATAAAAATTACCAATAATGAAGAAATGAAATTTAGCGGCAAAGCCATTAATGATCGTCATCCACGTACAGCCATTGGCTACACGAAAGACAATCAATTGATAATTTTAGTTTGCGAAGGAAGAAGTGAAACAGCGGCCGGGCTTACTTTAACTCAGGAAGCGAAAATATTAAAAGACCTTGGTTGTGTGGAAGCGCTAAATCTTGATGGAGGGGGAAGCTCTTGTATGCTCATCAATGGAAAAGAAACCAATACTCCTTCATCCAAAGGCGTTCAAAGAGAAGTGCCTTCGGTTTTTTTAATTTTTGATGACACGCGTTTTTAGTTCTGAATCATACAGAGAATCTCGTGGCTTAAATTGGAGCCGGGGGCTATCACTTTAAAACTATCAGGAAATGATTAATGGTTTTTAATATTCCAATTTCGTTTTGCCTTTTCCATAATACCTGTTTAATGAATCAAGCACTTTGATGGAATCTGAAAGGGGCCGCATAAAGGGTTCTGCAATTTTATAAGTGATGGAATCGTTGGTATATAGAATAACATTTCTTCCGTAAGTTTTTAATTTGGCAAACCTAGCTGACGCAGCCTGTCTGTTGGTGAATTCATTGACGACCACTTTAAATGTGAAGCTGTCTGAAGGGTTTTTTCGCACTATTTTATTACTGTCAATCAATGGAGTAATCTTGCTAAGGGAATCTTTGTAATGAGAAGAATCCGTTAGCGGAATAATTGCTTCAGTAGATTGAATACTTTCCTGCTGGCTTTCGGGGTTGAAGGCATAATGCCATATTGCCCACACTATAAAGCCTGCGATCAGTAATGAGATACCAATAAGAATCGTTCTGCCGTTTTTAGTTTTATGTTCTCTTTGATAATCGTTGAACATATTCTCTTCGTGTTCTTCAGCTCCTTCATCTTCTATTTTTGTACGCTGCGGATCCACTCTGTCAGCGGCGTGCTGTCCACCTTTAAATGTCAAACTTCCGGAGTTTGTTTTTTGCAACGTACCCAAATTAGGAATGATAAAAGGGTTGCCGATATTTAAAAACTGGCGGCCCAGCATCAGGTACGAATCAAGATCTGAAGAGGCAAGGGGTTTTATTTTTCCGGTATGTTCAATAATGAAATCAACCAGGTTATCATCTTCCCCCACTTTCGGATCGTATTGAAATGATATGGCGTTCTCAGGAATGAATATGGGTTTATCAGGGTCAGCAGTATCGGGGAGCGCAGCCTCAAGACGGAAGGTTCCTATGCCTTGTAAAGTTAATTGCTTGTTCTTTAATAAATAATGTATTAGTACCTGGTCAATTTTCAAAGTGGTGATTTTAATGAGAGCAAACCTACATTTTATTAAGCGAATTCCAAAGAACCACGTACTATCCGGCAATCAAATTTTTTTGTGAACTTTTAGCCTTTACATTTGCGGTATGCTTACAAAAGATGAAAAACTCTTTATAGAGTATTGGGAAAAAAATCGGGAAAAGGAGAAAAATATTTTTCGTCAGCTTGCCTATGGATCGCCCTGGGGGCTTGTGTTTGCGCTTCCTATATTACTATTGGTCATTTTTGATGACTGGTATAAAAATATGATCCCCATTTCCCGGTCACAAATCATTTTGATTATCATTACGGTAATCGGTATCGCTGTTTTTTACGCCCTGTTCAGGATGAGATTTAAATGGGAAAGTAATGAACAATTTTATAAAGAGTTAAAATTTAAAGAGAAAAAAGATGATGCAGCAGTTTTATAATTTTTATGCTCTTTATTTGCACGGATTAAAAATTAACTAAACTATGAAAAGACTTTTGGCCTTATCTGTATTTACCTTGTTTATTTTTAGCAGTTGTCTTAAAAATGATAGTAAATGTGGTTACTCCGATTCCACCATTGTTGCTCCGAATGCTGAAAGGCAGGCGTTGGGTGATTCTCTTGACAAGTACGGAATTACTAATGCCACGATGGATGCTTCGGGATTTTATTACACCATTGAAAATCCGGGCACGGGCCGTTCCGTTTCCAATCTTTGCTCCAATATTCTGGTAACTTATAAAGGGAGTTTCTTTGACGGAAGAGTTTTTGATTCTACCCAGATAAATTCCACAGTAAATCCTCCCAGTCCGATACCAGCCTCCTTTCAGCTTGGCCGTGTAATTACCGGATGGCAAAAAGGTATTCCTTTACTAAAAGTAGGCGGCGATATTAATTTATACATTCCTCCGTCTTTAGGCTATGGCGCTGTAGATGTTCCCGACCCAAGAACTAACCAGGTGGTGATTCCTAAAAACTCCTATTTGGTATTTAAGGTGCATGTTATAGATATTCAGTGATGAAAAGTGATAAGTGACATAACTTATAACTCGTAACTCAAAACCAATTCCCTCGTACCTTTACTACATAATTAATGGGTATGAGCCACGAAGCAATTTCAGTTTTTGATATGTTCAAAATAGGCGTGGGGCCTTCCAGCAGCCACACGCTCGGACCATGGCGTGCAGCTAATCTTTTTTTACTTTCCCTGCAAAAGAAAAATGTGCTGGATAAAGTAAAAAGCATTGAAGTGTTGCTTTACGGTTCTCTTGCCAAAACCGGTAAGGGCCATGGCACAGACATCGCGGTTCAACTAGGTTTATCGGGAGATGATCCCGTAACTTTTGATGTGAATAAAATTGATTCTAAAATCAGTGACATCAAAATCAACAAGAAATTGTTTTTAAATGGAGAGCATGAAATAGATTTTGATCCATCGGAAGACATCGAATTTTTAATGAATGAATCACTTCCATATCACCCCAATGCACTTAGTTTTCTATCGGTTTTGGATGATGATGAGCATTTTGCCGAAACTTATTATTCCATTGGCGGGGGCTTCGTAAAAAAAGAGGGAGAAGAATTAAATGATAACTCTGAAACCATTTTGCCTTTTCCCATAAACGATGCGCAGGATTTGCTTCACTGGTGTATGAAAACGGGGTTGAGTATAAGTGAAGTGGTGATGGAAAATGAGAATGCCTGGAGGCCTGAGCAACAAACCAGGGAAGGCCTGCTGAATGTATGGCGCGTGATGAAGGAGTGTTTGTATAAAGGCTGTCATATAGAAGGAACGCTACCCGGCGGTTTGAATGTGAAAAGAAGGGCTGCTCATGTCAATAAAAAATTACTGGCTGATAAACGCTATTCTGATTTTGATTCGTGGATAAAAGCAATCAAAGAAGGTGGCCACGATTTTAAATATATTCTGGATTGGGTAAGCTGTTTTGCTCTTGCGGTGAATGAAGAAAATGCAGCCTTTGGCCGCGTGGTAACAGCGCCTACCAATGGAGCTGCAGGAGTGATACCTTCGGTACTCGCTTACTACCTTATATTTTGTGAAGGGAACGATGAGGAGAAAATTATTCATTTTTTATTGACCGCTTCGGAAGTGGGATGCATGTTTAAAAAAGGCGCCACTATTTCTGCGGCTATGGGTGGCTGCCAGGCGGAGATCGGAGTATCCTCTTCCATGGCTGCCGCGGCGCTCACGGAATGTATGGGCGGTTCACAACGCCAGGCATTGATGGCTGCGGAAATTGCGATGGAACATCATCTCGGAATGACCTGCGACCCTATAAGAGGATTGGTTCAGATACCCTGTATTGAAAGAAATGCCATGGGCGCTATAAAGGCTATAACAGCCTGCCAGCTTGCTTTGCAAAGCGCGCCTGATTTTGCGAAAGTAAGTCTCGATAATGTAATACAAACCATGTGGGATACCGCTGTGGATATGAATAGTAAATATAAAGAAACTGCAGACGGTGGGTTGGCAGTGAATGTGCCGCTGGGGTTGAGTGAATGTTAGGAATTCAGAGTTGAAGAAAAGAGGCAAAACATTTATTGTAAGTCTATAATTATTTTGATATTGGTTTTTATTTTCTCTACTTGTTTTTCAGATAATGAACCTGCTTTTTTTAAAAGCCTTTTATTATCAATTGATCGCATTTGGTCAATCATTATATCACAATTTTCTTTCATTCCACATTGTCCTTTTTTGATATGTACTCTTAAGATTTCAGCATCAAATTTAATATTTGTGGTGACAGGGCAGATAATTGTTGATGGATGAAATTGATTCAGAAGATTTGTTTGTATAATACAAACAGGCCTTACTTTTCCAGGTTCAGTTCCAAATCTTGAATTTAAATCAGCTATCCATATCTCAAATTGATTTATTTTATTCATGCCAGTTCTTCAAATTCTGCTAAAATTTTCATCGATTCTTCTCTTACTAATTTTGATTCCTTTTCCAGTTGTTCGGAAAGTAATTTGCGGTTCTGAAGCAGATTATAAAATTCAAGAGCTTCATTGATATACCTGTTTCTCGTTTTTTTTTTGCGCGAAATAATGTTTTCTGTATCTTCAAAAATATGATCTTCCAATTTGAGAGAAAGTGATTTCATACAATTTTTTATTAAGGTATATACTTTTTAGCTATACTCAAAATACCTTGTGGTTTTTAAGGTTGCCAACTTTTTAAAAGTTGGCAACCTTAAAAATTCTTAAATTGCCACCTAATGAAATTCCTGATAAAATAAATGCGATTACTTCCCCAGCCACCAAAACGGGCGCTCAATAAAGCTTTCTTAAAACAACGCCCTTTAAGAAGCGATATGGATTTGTTTAAGAAAGAGTTACTAAACCTTTTGAATTGTATTGATGCCAATGAAACCGAAGAGTTTCATAAGAACCTGGTGAGCGATTTTCTGAAAAAAGCCATTTACCACAACGACCATTTTATAAATACCAAAGGGCGACAGGATCTGGTAATCCATAATGGCAAGGACAGTAAATCTAACGTTGGCGTAATTATAGAAGCCAAACGGCCCGCCAATAAAGCAGATTGGTTTAATGCTGAAAACCCCAACGGTAAAGCCTTACATGAATTGGTATTGTATTACCTGCGTGAACGGATTGAGTGCAACAATATTGACATCAAATATTTAATTGCCACCAACATCAATGAGTGGTACATTATTGAATCAAAATATTTTGAAAATATTTTTTACAAGAATAAAGGACTCGTAAAAGATTATGAAGAATGGCGCGATGGCAAAAAAGTCACAAGAGATACTAATTTATTTTATAATGAAATTGCAAAGCCTTTTATTGCTCAGTTAACAGATGAAATTCCCTGCACTTATTTCAATATTCAGCATTATGTAAAAGCACTGAAGAATGAAGATAAAGAAGATGATAAAACCCTGATTGCTCTATTCAGAATTCTTTCGCCACAGCATTTATTAAAAGTTCCGTTTGCCAATGACAGCAATGAACTCGACGATAAATTTTACAAAGAATTATTGCACCTCATCGGGCTGGAAGAAGCCAAAGAAGGAAGTAAGAATATTATCCGGAGAAAAGTAGAAAATAAAAATTCCGCTTCCCTGCTGGAAATGGCGATTAAAAAATTGCGCACCAAAGGGATTCATAAAATAACTGACCTGAAAACTTTTGGAGAAACTTCCGATGAACAATATTTCAACATTGCCCTTGAACTTTGTATCACCTGGGTCAACCGGATTTTATTCCTGAAATTATTAGAAGGCCAATTGATAAGTTACCACAAAGGCAGTGGCGGGGCTTATCGGTTTTTAAATTCAAAAATGGTTTTTGATTTTGATGAATTGTTCAATCTCTTTCACAATGTGCTGGCGGTTGATATTAATAATCGTCAAAAAGATTTACAACAAAAATATAATGGGGTTCCTTATTTAAACAGTTCGCTTTTTGAAATAAGCGAATTGGAAGATGTAACTATTTGCGTGGATTCGTTAGATAATTCTGAGACGCTGGATTATATAAGCGCCACCATTTTAAAAGAGCACAAAAAGAAAAATGAGCCTTTAACCACCCTGAATTATTTATTTCAATTTCTGGACTCTTACGACTTTGCCAGCGAAGGTTCTGAAGATATTCAGGAAGATAATAAATCGCTGATAAACGCTTCCGTTCTCGGTAAAGTTTTTGAGAAAATAAACGACTATAAAGACGGCTCCATTTACACGCCGGGATTTATTACCATGTACATGTGCCGCCAATCCATTCGCATGGCCGTAGTACAAAAATTTAAT
>JBDSOE010000164.1:0-5357 GCA_039915005.1 Ginsengibacter sp. | reverse complement strand
ATTAACATTAGGGTAAACACAATTGCGCCCGGCATCATCAGGAGCACATTGCAAGCCAAATTAGGTGTAAAAGATCCTGATAGTTCAGCCGGTCTTCATTTATTGAACCGGATCGGTGAAACTTCGGATGTTGCGGAACTCGCCTGGTATTTGGCCAACAGCAACTTTATGACGGGCGCAACCCTAAACATAGGTTGAGGCCACGTAGCAGGTCATAATGTTTGATAAAAATGTTGTTTATTTTATGCGGACTTCCTCCCTGGTTATCAACTATACATGGGGCTTGTGATCAAAGAGGTAAAGCCTAATTTACGCCTCACGGTTCGGGCAGAAAGGATTTCTAAAATCCTGTCTGCCCAAAGCCGTAGATGTTACTGGTAGAGTCTGGTTCAATATTCATTGCACACTTATTCAAGCCTTGTATTCCGTTTTTATTAAATGCAAAAAGGATCATACCACTTTAAAACTATCCTTCAAGGTAACCGTCCTGTTAAAGACCAAAGCGCCCGGTTTTGAATCTGTATCAACGCAGAAATATCCATTGCGAATAAACTGAAAATGAGCACCGGGTTGAGCCTCCACAAGACTTGATTCTATAAACACTTTTCTTATTTCCAATGAATGAGGATTGATGTACTCTTTAAAATCACTTTCTTCTGCAGCAGGATTTTCTGCAGTAAACAAACGGTCATATAATCTTACTTCGGCCGTGGCAGCATCTTTAGCATTCACCCAGTGAATGGTTCCTTTTACTTTTAGCTCACTGGAATCATGGCCGCTTTTGCTTTCAGGAATATAAGTACCATGTATTTCGATAACATTTCCCGCATCGTCTTTTTTAAAACTTTCGCACTTCACAATGTAAGCGCTCTTCAAACGTACCATTTGCCCCGGCGCCAGGCGGAACCATTTCTTTACAGGCACCTCCATAAAATCTTCTTTTTCTATCCACAATTCGTTAGAGAAGGAAACCGTCCGGGTATCTTCATGATTATTGGGAAGATTTTCTGTGATCAATTCCTCGGTTTTATTTTCATCATAATTATCAATGATGAGCTTTACCGGGTTCAAAACTGCCATCGTACGTGGGGCAGAGGCATTCAATTCTTCGCGGATACAAAAATCAAGCAGGCCGGCGTCAATAAGATTATCGCGTTTCGCTACTCCTATTTTTTCGCAAAAGGTCCTGATGCTCGAAGGGGTATAGCCTTTGCGCCTTATTCCGGAGATGGTAGGCATTCGCGGATCATCCCAACCGGAAACAAACCCTTCATTTACCAGTTGCAATAATTTGCGTTTACTCATCACCGTATAGGTTATGTTGAGCCGCGCAAATTCATATTGATGAGACGGAAAAATATCCAGTTTCTCAATAAACCAGTCGTACAAAGGGCGGTGAGGAATAAATTCTAAAGTACAGATACTGTGAGTAATTTTTTCAATGCTGTCACTTTGCCCATGCGCAAAATCGTACAGCGGATAAATGCACCATGTATCGCCGGTGCGGTGGTGATGAGCATGTTTGATGCGATATATTACCGGATCGCGAAAGTGCATGTTCAGCGATGACATGTCAATTTTAGCACGCAATACTTTTTCGCCATCTTTATATTTCCCATTCTTCATTTCTTCAAATAACCGAAGGTTTTCGTCAATGCTTCTGCCGCGAAATCCATTTTCAATTCCTGGTTCGGTATGCGTTCCTTTTTCTGAAGCAATCTTTTCTGAAGAACTATCATCCACATACGCCAGTCCTTTGTTAATCAGTTTTACAGCCAAATTATATAATTCATCAAAATAATCGCTGGTATAAAATTCATTGGCCCATGTGAAACCCAGCCACTTTACATCTTCTTTAATGCTGTCCACATATTCGGTGTCTTCTGTAATGGGATTGGTATCGTCAAAGCGAAGATTGGTGGCGCCATTATATTTTTCAGCAAGCCCAAAATTAAGGCAAATACTTTTCGCATGGCCTATATGCAGGTAGCCATTCGGCTCTGGCGGGAAGCGGGTTAATATTTTTTTATACTTTCCGTTTTTAAGATCTTCCTCTATTATTTCCTCAATAAAATTGAGACTCTTTTCTTCGGTCATTTCTTTTCTTTTTATTATTATTCATCCATCCACATGAATTACAAACACAAATACCGAGCACGCCTGCCCGACTCTAATCATCACTCATAACTCATAATTGCTTACTCCATACTCTGCGCTATCAATTCCGCCAGATCAAGCACCTGCACTTCTTCTTCTTTTTCATTGGTCTTCACGCCATCACTCAGCATCGTCATACAGAAAGGACAGTTGGACGCAATGATTTTCGCACCCGTTCCAATGGCCTCTTTTGTTCTCTCCGTACTAATGCGCGTACGCCCTTTTTCTTCTTCTTTAAATACCTGCGCCCCACCCGCACCACAACACAATCCGTTGCTCCGTGATCTTTTCATCTCCACCAATTCCACATCCAATGCCTCCAGCACTTTGCGGGGCGCTTCATAAATATTATTAGCACGTCCCAGGTAACAGCTATCGTGGTAGGTTATTTTTTTCCCTTTAAAAGTACCTTCTTCTTTCATTTTTATTTTCCCTTCATCTATCAGTTGTTGTAGAAATGTAGCATGATGAACGATTTCATAATTGCCGCCAAGAACCGGGTATTCATTCTTGAAAATATTAAAGCAGT
Source organism: Ginsengibacter sp. (assembly GCA_039915005.1). GTDB lineage: Bacteria > Bacteroidota > Bacteroidia > Chitinophagales > Chitinophagaceae > Ginsengibacter. The sequence goes on along the minus strand of JBDSOE010000164.1, from coordinate 2,671 downwards.
GCGGACAGGTCGTTACTATTTTTTTGATGCCATACCCATCCAGCAACTGAATATTCTGGTAGGCCATCATCTGGAATAAAAACTCATTCCCCGCACGGCGTGCGGGGTCGCCATTGCACATTTCTTCTTTGCCCAGGATAGCGTAGCTAATCCCTACTTTATTGAGTATCGTGGTAAAAGCCCTGGTTATTTTTTGCGAACGCTGATCAAAACTTCCGGAGCAGCCCACCCAGAATAAGATTTCCGGGTGTTTGTTTTCTGCCACCATTTCTGCCATCGTTGGTACATGCATCGTTTGTATTTTTTATGCGGCTAAAATACAACAAACAATTTTGATGAGAGATAACAGAATCGGTTGTTTACACTTATTTTTGCGAAAAATAATGTGCTAACGTGCCAATCAGCCAGCAAATACGTTCATGAGAAATAAAGGTTTTTGTAGAAATAAAAGAAAAGTGTTTGAAATAAAAATAGGCGATGTGCTGATTGCCTTAATACCGGCCAGGTAGCGCATTAGCTAATCAGCTAAAAAATTAATTTGATAAAAGAAATAAAAAACTGGGAACAATGGCCTTTCAAACTCTTGTACGCACCCATAGTGCCCGTGTGGCTTTGGTACATGATTCGTTCAGGCTCCGTTTGGTTTTTCACCGCAAGCAATCCTAAACTAACCTTTGGAGGTATGGAAGGCGAGCCTAAAAAAGAAATGCACGAGTTGCTTCCTGCACATCTTCGTCCCGTTTATTTTAATGTAAAGCCTCAGGAAGAATTTTCTGAAATATTGAAAGGGCTTACGGTTCATGGCATACACTATCCCCTCATTGTAAAACCGGAAATTGGTGGCCAGGGAATTTTATTCAGAAAAATTGATAATGAAGCGCATTTAAGAAATTACCATGAAAAAATGCCTGCCGAATATTTCATCCAGGAGTTTATAAAATACCCGCTTGAAGTGAGCCTCTTTTATTATCGCTATCCTAATGAAGACAAAGGGCACATAACCGGCTTTCTTCAAAAAGTGCCCATGCAGGTAACGGGAGATGGAAAGCATACGCTGAAGGAATTGATTTTACGTAATTCAAAATCAAAAAAAAGATGGGAAGAACTACGGGCAAAGCATGCCAGCCATTTCAATACAATAATACCCGCCAATGAAAAATACATACTGAGTTATGCCGCCAACCACAACAGGGGCGCGCACTTCATTGATCTAAGCAAAAAGATAAATGAAACCATGATTAATATGCTGGACGAAATAAGCCTTGGCATTAATGATTTCTTTTATGGGCGCTATGATATTATGTGCCATTCTATTGAAGAACTGCAGCAGGGAAAAAATTTTGTAATCCTGGAATACAATGGTTGTGGCGCCGAGCCCAATCATTTTTATGATACGGGATATACTCTAACCGGCGCCTGGAAAGAAATTTTAAAACACTGGAAAATACTTTTTGAAATAAGTCGCTATAATTATAAACATGGAGTGGCGTACTGGCCGTTGCTGAAAGGCATCCGTTTCAGGATTGACACAAAAAAATATTTTAAAATAATTAATGACGCAGATAAAATAATCCCTTAAAGATTCTCCAACTTACCAAGTGAAAAATGATACCATGATTTGTAAACACCTCTTCGCTTTTTTACTATTTATTGCTTCATCGGCCAATGCGCAAAACTATGTACCCGTTGATGCCGGCAGCAAAGTGCATTTTGTAATTAAAAACTTCGGCATCAAAACCGGGGGAGATTTTACCGGGCTGAAAGGAGAAATTTATTTCACCCCCAATGATCCCGCCTCATGTAAATTCAATGTATCCGTGTCAGCAAACACAATAGATACAGACAATCCTTCAAGGGACAAGAGCCTGAGGAGCAATGAATATTTCGATGCACCAAAATATCCCGAGATCAGAATAGTTTCCACAAAAATTGACAAGACCAATAAAACCGCTTCAGGGTATTATTACTTTACCGGCAATTTAATTATGCATGGAATTACCCAACCCATTTCCTTTCCCTTTCACGCAGAAAACAGGAAAGATGGTTATTTCTTTACAGGAGATTTTGAACTTAACCGCCTGCATTACCAGGTAGGAGAAGATAATGCTGTGCTGGGCAATAAAGTAATTATCACTTTAAAGGTATTCGCCAAAAAGAATTAATTTTTATGGGCCTTGTAAAAGTTTTTTTCTGGGGAATGATAGTGAGTTTCTTGGGTTCATTGCCATTGGGCACCCTGAACGTGGCAGCCATGCAGATAAGCGTGCAGGAAAGCATTGAAAACGCTATTTATTTCTCTCTCGGCTCATTATGTGTAGAAATGATTTATGTCCGCATTTCATTAATAGGCATCAACTGGATCCGTAAGCAAAAGAAAATATTTCGCTGGATGGAATGGATCACCTTGGGAATTGTGCTGGCACTTGCCATAGGAAGCTTTGTTGCCGCCATGCAGCCCCACGAGGCTAAAAATGTAATGCTCAATAATAATATAAATCGTTTTTTATTAGGAGTGATGTTGAGCGCTATTAGTCCTATTCAAATTCCATTTTGGTTTGGGTGGAGTGCCGTTCTTTTTACAAAAAAAATCTTGCTGCCCAAAAACGCGTACTATAATTTATACATTATCGGTATTGGGCTGGGTACCTTATTGGGCAATTGTGTTTTTATT
>JBDSOE010000159.1:0-3480 GCA_039915005.1 Ginsengibacter sp. | reverse complement strand
GACTGGATTCAGCGAACGCGATTCACCAACTGGAAAACCCGGCATTGATTTCTTTTCCATTAGCAGTGATCACGATTTACATATTTTCCTTGCTATATCCGAAAAAGAAAGCAGTTGTTCTACCGTCCGCGCTCAATGTTATTTAGTTAAGCGATTGTATGTTTCGAAGAAACATTTTGTGGGTAGCAATAATTTGCATCAAACTCAACCTTGGTTCGTGTCACGAACCATTTCTCAAACATTCCAATGTATCCTCTTCTGAAAAAAGAGATTTAAGATGAAGATGCTGCCTGGGATCATATTTGAGCAGGTATAACTTTAACTCAAACTCTTGTCAGCCAATCTCATCAATTAAATAAAGACATTAATAAACGGTTGATTTTTTTCGTTATTTTCCCGGGCTTCCCATCTCCAACGGGTTGGCCATCAATTTCTAAAACAGGCAGCACATACTTTGTAGTGCTGGTAATAAAGGCTTCCTTAACGTTTTTAATATCTCTTAAGCCAATAGTACCCTCTTTAATATTGAATTGGGAACATTCTAAAATTTTCTTCCTTGTAATTCCTTTCAAAATATTTTTTGCCGGCGTGATTACCTCATTATTATGCGTTACAACGAAAAAATTGGCGCGGGGGCATTCCGTTATTTCAGATTGATGGTGGTATAAAACTTCATCGGCTTCATGCTCTTTAATAAAGTGCTGAAGATAGATGGCATAAATATAATCAATGGTTTTTACATGGGGTAATTGGCGCTGGTGCTCATAAGTAATTAAACGAATTCCTTTGTCAAAATCACTTTCATCGTAATTAAATAAAGTTTGTGTTAGTAATAAATTAGGCTGGCTCATAGAATAGCCATCCTCCGAATACCCCCCGGTTAAGGTGATTCTGATGCCGGAACCGGGCAGATGATTCTTCTCTATTAATTGATAAATCAATACTTTAAGTTGCTCCTTCTTTACCTCGATCTTTAAATTCATTTCCGCAGCGGAAAAATAAAAACGGTCGAGGTGGTCATCAATAAATACAGGCTGATGATTGAGGGTTTTTAAAAAATCAAATATACCATAACCACGCTGGATAGCCAGGTCACTGATTAATAATTTGGCTTCTGATCTTAAAATAAATGCCCCGTTAATAATTACATAGTTATCATTCATTTTTGTAAAAAATTATTTTTCAATGCGCAAAGATTCAATTTTATTTTCATTTCTTTTTATAACTGGACTAATCACGCCCAACAAAATGGGTGGCTTTTATAAATAAATCATTTTTTATTACTGAAATTTACCGGATGAATTTACCAGATTTCACTTCAGAATTTTGGCTGCTGATGCTTACCCTTATCTTCTTTGTGATTATAATCGCAAGGTATTTTTTAGTGGCCGGATTATTCTATTTTGTTTTCTATGTATGGGTTCCTGAAAAATGGAAGTACAGAAAAATAAATCCCCGCGATTATAAACCGGGGCAGTTTAAAAAGGAAATAAAATGGAGCGTAATTACTACATTTATTTTTTCTGTTGCAGGAACCATCGCAGTAGTTTTATGGCAACAAGGATTTACAAAGGTTTATACCGGAATTGATGAATATGGCTGGTGGTATCTTCCGGTAAGTCTTATTGCTTTCATGTTTTTACAGGAAACTTATTATTATTGGATACACCGATGGATGCACATTCCTTCCGTATTTAGGATAGTACACAAGGTTCATCATGATAGCCGGATAGCTTCTCCTTTTACAGCATTTTCATTTCACCCCATAGAAGGGCTGTTGCAGGCCATTTTTTTACCCTTACTTCTTATGATTTTGCCCATGCATTATTATGTAATTATAATACTGCTGACCATTATGACTTTTAGCAGCGTTATCAATCACCTTGATATTGAAATTTACACGGGAGGTGCACACAGCTTTTTGGCCAAATGGCTTATAGGCGCCACGCACCATTCTCTTCATCACAAACAGTATAAATATAATTATGGGTTGTATTTCACCTTCTGGGATAAAATAAAAAAAACAGAAAGCCCCGAATTTAATAAACTCTTCAAAAAACTAACAACGGCGCATGATGCAGACGGATCAGAAATTTTAAAAGTTAAATAATCGGTTATAACGTTATTTTATCCGTTTTTAAATTATACATTTGTAGCTAATATTTTTTAAACAAACAATACAATGGACAACAAAAACACAGGAACTGTAAAATTTTTCAATTCAGAAAAAGGATTCGGTTTTATCAAACACGATGATTCTTCTAAAGAAACCTTCGTACATGCAAGCGGCTTAATTGACGAAATTAAAGAAAACGACAAAGTGGAATTTGACTTGCAGAATGGACAGAAAGGCATGAATGCCGTTAATGTGAAATTAATCGGCTAAAATCGATATTTCCCAATGCAAGGGCAACCGACAGGTTGCCCTTTTTTTATTTCTTTATTTTGAAATGGGGCAGCAGCTTCGGCACCCCGGAGATATACGCTTTGTATTTCTCTCCAAACTCCTTTACCAGTTTTCGTTCTTCAAAAACAATCCCCACCCATACATAAGTGTTCAGTAAAACAAGCGCTATTAAGTTATTGAGCAATGGAAAAATAAAAAATAATCCCCACACAAATAAGAGGGTACCGAGATACAAAGGATGGCGCACATACCGGTGAATGCCTTCTACCTTTAACTCTACCTGCGGCGTAGCTTCAAAAACCGAACGAACCCCACTCAATAATAAAAAGTATTTTTTAATAGAAATCATCATAATGGCTACGCCAGGGATAACAAGGATTATAAGGGAAATGTATTTTAATAAAACAGAGCTTATTAAGACAGGGCTTTCAAAAGAATATTGAAAAATTAAAAGTAAAAACAAGGTGATGCCCGCAAAAATGGAATAAGACAACCGGTAATATCGAAAGTATTTTTTCAATCTTTCTTCAAAAAAGACTTTTACAGAAGTAGCCGCCAAAATACTATGAGCGGCATAGTAAAGAATCCATACAAAAAGCAAAAGCCAATGAGAAGAAGTCATTTTCTTTTTATTGAAAAGATAAGAAATTCTTAATTATAATTAAAGAACGAAAGCCGGGCGCTTCTAAGAAGGAAACCACGGCACAATTATGATTTATTAAAGAACATACAGGCTATATTTGTTTTTCAAAAAAAAGTACATGAAAAAAGTAAAGCTGTTTGTAATAGCCACCATCTGCATTTCCACGATAAGTTTCGCACAAAGCAATAATTCAATACATCTTAAAAAAGGACAGAAATATGCAGTGGAAAACAAAATTTCCACCAAGAACTCCACAGAAGCCCAGGGGCAAACTATGGAAACCAACATAGAGGCCACCACCACTTTTAATATTGAAGTAAATGACATTGTGAGCAATAATTATAATCTTATCAACACAGTAGACGGCGTAAAAATGGCCATGACCATGATGGGCCAGGAAATGAATTTTGATTCGGATAAAAAAGAAGAC
>JBDSOE010000158.1:0-32226 GCA_039915005.1 Ginsengibacter sp. | reverse complement strand
GTACAATATTTGTTGCAACAATGCCATTAATTCAATTGTATTTTAATTGATTGCCCTTTTGAAAAACCAGTGTTTTGCGCCAGCGATTGATAAATTACTTTCCCTCTCCCGGTAGTGCTTACTCTTAATCCCATATTTTCTAAAACATACACGGCATCTTTTAAACCCATGCCCGTTACATCCGGGACTATATTTTTTAAGGTTGACCTATTATCCGTCGTCAAAAACGCTCTTCCATCCTGGAGAATGCTGGTCCGCCATTTACCTGATGTTTGAGAATCTGTTTCCTGGTATTTAAATTCATTCAGGATCTTATTGAGATCCGATTTCATTCCGTAAAATTTATAAAGGCCGCTGTCTGTATAATTTTGAAATTTATTTACCGGTTCTTTGGTAACCATTGATGCATACAATCTGTCGGCTACTTCTTTAAATACCGGTCCGGAGACTACCCCGCCATAAGCAAGCCTCGACTCACTACCGTTTTGGATGACTACGGCAATGCTATACTTTGGATCATTAAAAGGAAAAAATCCTATAAAAGCCGATTGATAAATTTTGGATCCTTTATTATATCCGCGGTTATCCATTGCCGACACAGCAGTTCCCGTTTTGGCGCCAAACCGGTATATATTACTTTTCAAAGACCTTGCGGTGCCGTGCTGATTTTCCACTACCGCAAGCAGGCAATCTTTTAATTTGCCCAACGTTTCCTCACTGCATATTTTATCTACCAGCACTTCCGGCTCAAACGATTGTATTGCTGTCCCCATTTCGTTGATAGAATTAACGAGATAAGGCTTCATCATTTTTCCATTATTGGCAACCGCATTGTACAGCATAAGCAGGTGCAATGGAGTTAACAATTCTTCGTATCCATGTGCCATGAAAGGAATGGTAGTTTTTGTCCAATACTTACTGCTTGGTTTTTTAATAAGAGGAGTCGCAGCGCCCACGATATCAATACCTGTTATCCTGTCCAGCCTTAAATGATGTAAATGCTGATAAAATTTTTCGGGTTGATTATGATAATATTGATCAGCCAGTTTTGCAAATGCCACATTAGAAGATTGGGCAAAAGCCTCCTTCACCGTAATGGCGCCGGTTCCCAAATGTGAATCCCTGATATGTAATCCATAAAAAGATTTTTGGCCACCTTCGCAATCCACGATGGTACTGGTATCTACATATTTATCTTCGAGCAAAGACAATAAAGTAGCCAGCTTAAACACAGAGCCCGGCTCGGTTTTTTTACCAAAACCATAATTATAATCTTCCAGATATTCTCCATCTGGTCTTTTACCAAGATTAGCAATCGCTTTAATTTTTCCTGTTTTTACTTCCATTACAATGCAGGTTCCGTGGAGTGAATTATTGCTCACCATCATATCCATTAAAGCATTTTCTGCAACGTCCTGTATATAAGTATCAATAGTGGTGATAATGTCTTTCCCGTTTTCAGGCGCTATTTCGGCGCCATCTACCGGCACATAAGTGCCTGCCATATACCTCATAAGACGTTGGCCCGTTTCGCCTTTCAACACACTATCATACGATCTTTCCAATCCTACATTTTTACTGGTATCCCCGCGCGACAATCCAATAGTGCGGTTAGCAAGAAGTACATACGGATTTACCCTGTTATCGCGAACATCTATTATAAATCCACTTTTATTGCGCCCCTGCCTCACCAGTGGGAACTCTCTTAGAACCTTATAATCTTCAAAAGAGATTTTCTTTTTCAATGGAAAATATCTTCTTCTCTTTTTATATGCATTTACCAAAATCTTTTTATAAGATGCGGGGCTGGCATCTTTAAATAATCCGGAGAGAGAGAGGCTAAGAGAGTCGAGGTTATGGTAAAATCTTTTACCGTTTTTTTCCCTGAGTCCGTCAGCCGCAAAATCCACATAGATATCAAAAACAGGAATGGAAGTGCTCAGCATATTTCCATCTTCACTATAAATACTTCCCCGCTCCGCATCAATATCTATATATTTTAAATGCTGTTTATTACTCATGCTTTTCCAATAATCTCCCTGAACTCTTTGAATATAAACGGCACGGCCCAGCACAATTATTCCCAGCACAATAATGCCGAGAAAGCAAAGGTGCACGCGCCATAATATGTCTTTTTTTACATCCAAATTTTTGTTCTTTTATTTTTTATTCTTCATTTTTATTTCTCTGTAAGCGTATCTGTAATTCTTACCGGGGGCACCAGCAATTGTTTCAATCCCAAAGGGGCCACCGCTTTTGCCAACTCACTTTCTTTGCTTCTGAAAATTACATCACGCTTTACTGTTTTAAATTCATATTCCATCTCTTTCAGATGATTTTCAACAGTGTTTATCTTTCTCATCGTTTTATCCGCATAATGCCCATTGGCTATATATATAATAGCAAGAGCCGCGATAAAAAAATAAAAAGGAATGTTCTTTACAATCCACCGGTTGTATCCCAATGACCACCGCTTTTTAGGAAGCGATTTTTCCTTCTGCTGATGGGCTATGTTTTTTTCGGTCTCCATTTTATTTTTAATGACCCTGATTTTTATTATTTATTTGTTATTTATCTGAAACTTTTTTTTCCGCTACGCGCAATTTTGAACTTCTTGATCTGGGGTTATTCTTAATTTCCTGAGATGAAGGAATCACTGGTTTTCTGGTGATTATTTTCAATTCATTCGCTTTCGGATTACCGTACAAATCATTGGTTTGTTCCTCTTCAAAATTTCCGTACTTAAAAAAGTTTTTTACGATCCGGTCCTCCAAAGAATGAAAAGTAATCACCACTATTCGCCCTCCTTCCTCCAGCACTGGTACCGCCTGCATCAGCATTTCTTTCAGCGCATTCAATTCATCATTCACTTCTATCCTTAAAGCCTGGAAAACCTGCGCAAAATATTTTTCAGGATTCCCTTTTACAACCGGGTACACTGCGTTTTTAAATTCATTGATCGTATTCAGCGATTCTGTTTTTCTTAAAGCCACAATTGTTTTTGCCAATGTTTTTGAATTGGTTACTTCGCCATACTGTTCAAAGATTTTATGCAATTTTTCTTCTGAATAATTTTTAAGTACCCCGCCCGCCGTTTTTATTTCTTTCTGATTCATGCGCATATCCATTGCCGCATTAAAACGCGTGGAGAATCCTCTTTCCGGCACATTTATCTGATGGCTTGATACGCCGAGATCGGCAAGTACCCCATTTACTTTTAAAATTTTATGAAAGCGAAGAAAACGCTGCAGATGGCGAAAATTATGCGGAACAAAAATGACGCGAGCATCATCGGGAAGATTTTTGCGGGCATCTTCATCCTGGTCAAAAACAATTAATTTTCCATCGCGGTTTAATTTTTCCAAAATCTTTTTACTATGCCCGCCACCGCCAAAAGTGCAATCAACATATACCCCAGATGGAATTATTGCAAGATGATCTATAACCTCCTGCAACAAAACCGGCACATGATACATGCCCTCTTGCATAACTATTGATTTTTTATTTTATCACCCGCCATCACTTCTTTTGCCAAATCGCTGAACGCTTCCGGTGAAAAAGTTTCAAAGAACTGTTGATATTTTGTTTTATCCCAAATTTCAATTTTTTCAATTGCCGAAACCAGCACAATATCTTTTTCAAGTCCTGCATATTCCATCAGATTCTTTGGCAGCAAAAGGCGGCCGGCCCCATCCAATTCTATTTGTGTAGCGCCGTTCAAAAAATAGCGCCTGAATTGCCTTACTTTTGAATCAAACTCATCCAGATTGCTTAGATTAGAAAATATAGGTTCCCAGCTTTTAGATGTGTATAAACTCAGGCATTTTTCAAACCCCCGGTTTATTACAAAAGGCTCTTCTCCGGTACCAGGCAATTGTTTTTTAAAACCTGCCGGTAACAGAAAGCGACCTTTCGCATCTAATGTAGCCTCGTATTCTCCTATAAAGCCCGTCATTGTTAATGAATTAAAGAAAAATTTAAATTTCTTCCACAAAATAACACTTTTTCCCACTTTGCCAATACTTTTATGGAAAACTTTTTTATACACTCTTGTTATAACAGAGGGTGGCGAAGGAATGCAGAAGAAATTCAAGTGAATGTAATGTGCAAAAGGTGTGAACACGATGTGCAAAACCAGTGCATAACAATAATTACAAATTTTTAACTGACTATGGGAAGAGGAAGGATTTTCAACAAAAGATCTGTGGAGTTTTCAGCCGAAAGGAAATCATAAAAATATTTCAGGATACAAGGTTGCCAACCTTCGAAAAAATATTTTCAAAGTTGAAATAAACTTATTAAGGTTGGCAACCTTACCCGATTCGTGCGTGAAGGTTCTGTTTTAATAAAAAAAACAAGTAACTTTTATACAATATCTTTTACAACGTTTGCAACCACTTTCGGTTTCCCCAGCGTATAAAAATGCAATACGGGTACTCCTTGTTTTTTAAGTTCTCTCGATTGCTGAAGCAGCCATTCCTGGCCTACGATTTCTACATCAGCATCTGTTTTACATTTCATAATTTCATTACTAAGGTCGGTAGGTATATCCACATGAAATGTTCTTGGTAAAACGGATAATTGTTTTTTTGAAGTAATGGGTTTTAACCCGGGGATAATGGGCACTTCAATTCCTGCGTCTCTGCAGCTTTTTACAAAATCAAAATACTTTTGATTATCGAAAAACATTTGCGTGGTAATATAATCAGCGCCTGACTCCACCTTCATTTTCAAATAGCTGAGATCACTTTGCATATTGGGTGCTTCAAAATGCTTTTCGGGATAACCGGCTACGCCTATGCAAAATTTAGTTTTGTAACCATCACGAATATCTTCTTCAAGGTAAATTCCGTTATTTAAATTCACAGTTTGCTTTAAAAGTTCTATAGCGTAAGAATGTCCATGTTTTTCCGGTTCAAATAAGGTTTCATTTTTCGCAGCATCCCCACGAAGCACCAGCACATTATCAATTCCAAGAAAGGCAAGGTCAATCAGTGCATTCTCCGTTTCCTGTAAATTAAAGCCACCGCAAATGAGGTGCGGAACCGCGTCAATTTTATAATGATTCATTATAGCGGCGCAAATGCCTACAGTACCCGGACGTTTACGTATTTCCACTTTCTCAAAAGTACCATCCGCTTTCTTTTTAAAAACCTGTTCACTGCGGTGATAGGTTACATTGATAAAAGCAGGTTTAAATTCAATTAAAGGATCAAGGTGATTGTATATGGATTCAATGGTTTTGCCTTTTAACGGAGGAAGTATTTCAAAAGAAACGACCGTGCCTTTCGCCGCTTTTATGTGATCAGTAATTTTCATTTTTATAAAATAGATGCAAACTTAAGGGGTAATGAGAAAAAAGCAAGCCGTAATTTAAAACCGTATCCTTTGTATTCTTACGGCATTAAGGATAGCCAATAAAGCAACGCCTACATCAGCAATTACTGCTTCCCACAAAGTGGCAATTCCTTCGGCGCCTAAAATTAAAACGGCCAGTTTTACCAACATGGCTATCATTATATTTTGCCACACAATGTTGCGTGTGATCTTTCCAATTTTGATGGCGTACACAATTTTCGAAGGCTGATCATTCTGAATGACCACATCCGCCGTTTCTATAGCGGCATGGCTTCCCAGCGCGCCCATGGCAATTCCCACATCTGCCAAAGCGATCACCGGCGCATCATTCACCCCATCGCCTGCAAAGGCAATTCTTTTTCCCGCCTTCTTTAACTGTTGCACTTTTTCTAATTTGCCCTCCGGCAAAAGATTGCCATACGCCTCTTTAATACCCAATTGCGCAGCCACTTTATGAACCACGCTTTCGCGATCTCCCGAAAGCATAATGGTGGTAATATTCATCTTATGCAACTCAGTTATTGCATTCGCCGCATCTTCTTTTATTTCATCCGCGATTACAATATATCCCTCGTAAATTTTATTGAGCGCCACCACCACCACGGTATTCACTTCCTCTTTTAATTTTTGCGGGAATGAGATTTTAAATTTTTCCAACAATTTAAAATTCCCTGCCAAAAGTTCTTTCCCATCTACCATTCCTTTCAATCCCATTCCGGCAATTTCTTCTACCTGCTCCACTTTAAACCGGTCATTGTTATTTCCCGCAAAATCAACAATAGCCTTTGCTACAGGATGCGTAGAGTGCTTTTCCAAAGCGGATGTATTATTTATTAATTCTTCTTTTGAAAAGTTTTCTGAAAATACATCCTGAACCTTAAAAACGCCTTTGGTGAGCGTGCCCGTTTTATCCATTACCACCGTGTTCACTTTGGTGATGGCATCCAGAAAATTTCCCCCTTTAAATAAAATTCCATTTCTAGACGCAAGCCCTATACCGCCAAAATAACCCAGCGGTATTGAGATAACCAATGCACAGGGACAACTGATTACCAAAAACACCAAAGACCTGTAAAACCATACATCAAAACTATAGACGTCAACAAAAAAATAGGGAACCAGGCACAGGGCAATCGCAAGAAAAAAGACGATAGGGGTATAAATTTTTGCAAAGCGCGAAATGAATAATTGCGTTTGCGATTTTCGTGCGGAGGCATCCTGTACCATTTCCAATATCCTGCTTAAGGCGCTGTCTTTGAAACTTGCACTTACTTTTATTTCCACCACACGATCCAGGTTGATCATTCCCGCATAAATAAGATCCTTTTTATGTTTTGAAACAGGTGTGCTTTCCCCTGTTAACGCAGCGCTATTGAAAGAGGCATTTTCAGAAATTAATTCTCCGTCAAGGGCTACTTTTTCGCCACTACGCACCAAGATAGTTTCACCCAAATTTATTCCGGAAGGGTGCATCATTTCCTGCTGGCCGTTCCTTAAAACCGTAGCCTCATCAGGCCTGATGTCTAATAAGGCTTTAATATTCTTCTTTGCTTTTTGCACCGCAGAATCCTGAAACCATTCGCCTATACAATAAAACACCATTACTGCTACCCCTTCACTATATGCCCCAATATAAAATGCACCCAAAGTGGCCACGCTCATTAAAACAAATTCATTAAAAATATTCCCTCTCTTGATGTTCCTGAAAGCAAGGTTTACCACATTATAACCCGCGAGCAGAAATGCTATTGAATGAATTAAAAAATCAATTTTATTGGCTGGAACTATATGAAAGCCATATTTAAGTACCAGCATCACTATCAAAATAAATAAGGCTACCAGCAGGTTCCAATGCTCTTTCCAGCTTTCCTTGTAATCAGAAACAGTATATTCATCTTCATTAGATTTATGATCCAAATCATCCGGCTGGCAATGTTGGCACCCGGTATCTGCATTTTTTGTCGGGGAGATTTTATCTCTATGCAAATCAATATTTTGTTTTATTTCCGCGTTTTGCCGTATCATTTTTTAATGAATAAAAAATGCAAGAATTCCTGTACCCACTAAGGTACCACCTGTTATGATTCCCGCATTATGTTCTAAGGTATGCCAGTTTAATTTTAATATTCCCATATAAGCAACCCGTACCAATATTACCATTCCAACGGTAGTGATGGTAAGGTACAAAGCTGCGATAAACCAAATGAGCCATTTTGCCTGTGAGCCCGCTAATAAAAAATAAGCCTCTATTTCCATACAAGGCGAGAGAAACATTGCCAGCACCAGTGCTATAATGATACTTCTTTTTGAATTCTTTTTTTTAATGTCGCCATCAATATGAAAATGCTTATGCTTATGATGACGGTAAATAAAAATAATGCCTAAAACAATCAGGATAACCGGCGCAATATAATGAGTGAAATGATCAATTCTTGATGCCAGTTGAGAGCCCAAATACGCCAAAATAAATCCAATAATTACTGTGCTTAAACCATGTGCCACCGCTGAAATAAAAGTAACATTAGTAACTTCCTGTAATGTCCATTTTTCCTTTCGGCCTATTGCAATTACGGGTAACCAATGATTGGGAATGGTAGCGTGTAAAAGACTTAAAATAATACTACCGGTTATAATACTGAACATCGAAGCGATTAAAATTTAATTTTTAAGAAAACGACTATGAAAATAGCTTTGCAAGATAGTTAAGATAATAGGTATTATTTTTAGGTAAATAGAGTTTTATGATAATAGTCTGCATAAAAACCTCACTTTTTGTATGCGATTCAAACTGTCGCTACTCACCAAATGCCGCAAACCTTTGAAACATATTTCTATGCTGCCATAAACTTATTATAGTTGGCAATCAATGCGACATTTTAAAATATACCCTATTTTTTTCGGACTGTTTTTTGCTCAAAAAATAAAAAATATTTGTTATGCTTTTTAAAATTTTAAAAAATTACTTATGCAATGGCAGGGAAGAAGAGAAAGCAGTAACGTGGACGACCGGCGCGGAATATCGGGTGGTGGCCTGGCAGTAGGCGGTGGGGTGATTGGCGTAATATTTATCCTCGCTAAATTTTTATTGGGCGATGGAGATATTAATGACCTGCAACAATTGATACCCCAACAACAGCGGCAGGAAATGACCGTTGAACAAAAAGCTGCCGACGATAAAGAAGCTTCATTTGTAAAGGTAGTTTTGGCAGATACGGAAGATGTGTGGACGAAACTTTTTAATGATATGGGGAAAACTTATACCAAACCTACCCTTGTTCTTTTCCGCGATGCCACTACTTCAGGTTGTGGAACGGCAAGCGCTTCCAGCGGCCCATTCTACTGCCCTGCAGACCAGGATCTATACATAGACTTATCATTTGCACAGCAATTAAAAGAGCAATTTAGCGCCACCGGCGATTTTGCAATGGCCTATGTGGTGGCGCATGAAGTGGGTCATCATGTGCAGGACTTATTGGGAGTTACCGGGAAAATGCAACAACTTCAACAACAGGTAAGTGAGACAGAATATAATAAATATTCCGTGCGATTAGAGCTTCAGGCAGATTTTTATGCAGGCCTGTGGGCGCATTACAATCAGAAAATGAAAAACGTAATTGACCCAAATGACATCAACGAAGCGCTTACGGCTGCCAATGCCATTGGCGATGACCGGCTGCAGCAGCAATACCAGGGAACCGTTACGCCGGATTCCTTTACACATGGCACCTCCGCACAACGAATGTACTGGTTCAAAAAAGGGTATGAAACCGGCGATATTAACCAGGGCAATACCTTTGCGGCAGGAAGCTATTAATGTGAAAATTGGCAAATTAGAAAATGTGAAATTTATTGTTCCCCGGGGTTAGGCGTACATAAAACCTGGCAATTGGTACAAAAAACCTTAGCCGGCGTGTTTTGCCTCAAGGCTTTTTAATAAAAGGAATGCGGCATCTTGGGCAGATTTGTTTGGTATGCGCCAGCCAATGTTTTTTAAGAATGAATTCCTTTTTCCATTTTAAAAATTCAAAGCTATAATTGCGGGCTTCCTTTATCAGTTCATTTAATTTTCTTGCAGAAATATCTTTCATTCTGGTTTCGGGTGAAGATGAATTCTGAAAAGAACTTCATTTTTAATAATATTTCCTACCCCGGTAAAAA
Organism: Ginsengibacter sp.; assembly: GCA_039915005.1. Taxonomy (GTDB): domain Bacteria; phylum Bacteroidota; class Bacteroidia; order Chitinophagales; family Chitinophagaceae; genus Ginsengibacter. Next base: position 22,710 of record JBDSOE010000158.1, on the reverse strand, counting down.
TATTATGGTTCAGCAACGCATCGCAAGCCAATGTCTCACTAATCTTTTTCAATTTCATTTTCGCGGATTTCACATCCCACAACTTTTGAAATCAATTATAGTTTGGCCGGCCAAACGTTGAAGATCCAATCTTCAAAAGTTTATGTGGATGACGTTTGGTATTTGTCCCCAACTTTAATAACCGAATTAGAAACGGTACGCCATTTGATGAAAAGCAAAAAAAATAATTTCACAATAAAACTAATCTATTTACTATGCAGGGAACCATGTTACAATTTTTTCACTGGTATTTACCGGCAGATGGAAACTTATGGAAGCAGATAAAGCAAGAAATTCCCCATCTAAAGAAACTGGGATTTTCCACCATTTGGTTTCCTCCGGCATGCAAAGGCAATTCAGGAGGATACAGTACAGGGTACGATATTTACGATTTGTACGACCTCGGGGAGTTCGACCAAAAAGGTTCTGTGCGTACCAAATACGGCACACGCAAGGAATATATCGAAGCCATAGATGCGGTGCGCGATGCGGGGATGAGAGTTATGGTAGATATCGTATTAAACCACAAAGCAGGTGGAGATGAAATAGAAAAAATAAATGTAGTAAAAGTGAATCCCGATAACCGTAACCAGGTATTGTCGGCCCCTTTTGAAATAGAAGCTTTTACAAAATTTACTTTTCCGGGCCGCGGGAAAAAGTATTCTGAATTTGAGTGGAATTATATGTGCTTCAGTGGTGTGGATTATGCATACAATCTTAGTGAAGACGGCATCTTTAGAATCATAAATAGTTATGGCGATTCGTGGCAAAAAATGATCAGTGATGAAAAAGGGAATTACGATTATCTCATGTACAACGACATTGATTTTAGGAACGTCGCTGTTCGTGAAGAACTTAGCCGCTGGGCCAAATGGTACTGGGAACAGACCCATTTTGATGCAGTAAGGCTCGATGCGGTAAAACACATATCACCCTCTTTTTATGTGGAATGGCTGAATAATTTACGGCAAAATACGGGGAAGGAAATTTTTGCCGTTGGTGAATATTGGGCGCCCGGATTTTTGAACCTGCTGCTGCAATACATAAAAGCTACCGACGGTAAAATGAGCCTTTTCGATTCTTCTTTTCATCAGAATCTACACCAGGCTTCGGAGAGAGGAAACCAGTATGACATGCGGAATATTTTCAATGAAACGCTGGTAAAAGCAATGCCGCAAAATGCGGTAACGATGGTGGCCAACCATGACACACAACCGCTACAATCACTGGAAGCTCCCGTGGATCCCTGGTTCAAGGCAATTGCGTATTCGTTGATTTTATTAAGGGAAGATGGGTATCCTTGTATTTTTTACCCGGATCTTTATGGTGCTAATTATAAAGATAAAGGCAACGATGGCAAAGAATATGAAATCTGGATGCCCAAGTTAAACGAATTGGAAAATCTTTTGGAAGCACGCTCCCGCCATGCTTATGGAATGCAAAGAGATTATTTTGATCATGCTAACTGCATTGGCTGGACACGCGAAGGAGACGAAAACCACAGTGGATGCGCTGTATTATTAAGCAATGGAGACAATGGAAATAAAATGATGGAAGTAGGAAAGCGATATGCCGGAAAAAAGTTTGTAGATATGCTCGGCAAGAATGCTGCTGAAATAGAAATCAATAAAGAAGGATGGGCAGAGTTTTACGCGCCTGCAGGCTCCGTTTCGGTGTGGGTGGAAAAGGAAATTACTTAAAGAATTTTCAGGGTAAAACAGGAACAATTTTCCACTCAGTCAATGCTGTCCGATCAGCTTTACCGGTACCCCACCCCTCCTTTCCGAAAAAAATCTACGTTTAATTTGAAAGGTATCGAGAGAGAAAAATCAGCTGCTTTACAAAAAAATCATACTTCACAATCAGTAAATGTTATATCGCTTAATTATCGAAAATTACTTACTCAAATGCATGCTTCTCTCTCTATACAATTGTCTGAAATAAGGATCGCGCAGGTCTTTGATAAACCGTATGGCCTCGCCGGTACTTTTCATCTCAGGGCCTAATTCTTTGTTTACTCCTGGAAATTTATTGAAAGAAAATACGGGTTCTTTTATTGCGAATCCCTTTAATTTTTTCTCGAAAGTAAAGTCCTTTAGCATGGCTTCGCCAAGCATGATTTTAGTGGCGTAATTCAGATAAGGAATTTGATAAGCTTTGGCAATAAACGGCGTGGTGCGCGACGCCCGGGGATTGGCTTCAATTACATACACCTCATTGTTTTTAATCGCAAACTGAATATTGATAAGCCCTTTTATATGCAAAGCCCTTGCAATCTTTTCAGCATATTCTTCCATGGTCTGCACTATCAATGGCGACAAATTAAATTGTGGCAGCATAGCATTGCTATCGCCGCTGTGAATGCCCGCGGGCTCTATATGTTCCATAACACCCATTACATGAAAATCCTCGCCATCAAAAATAGCGTCAATCTCCGCTTCCTGGCAACGCTCCAGAAAATGGTCAATTAGAATTTTATTTCCTGGAAGATGCTTTAATAAACTGAGCACGCCGCTTTCCAATTCTTCATCATTCAAAACAATGCGCATCCTCTGTCCGCCCAACACATAACTTGGCCTTACCAGCACAGGATATCACACTTCTTTTGCTATCTCGATAGCCTCATCCGAATCATGAGCGGTACCATATTTCGGATAAGGAATTTCCAGCGCTTTCAACATATCGCTGAAGCGTCCGCGGTCTTCGGCAATGTCCATATTATCAAAAGAAGTACCTATAATTTTAATACCTTTTGCATCCAATCTTTTGGCAAGTTTCAAAGCCGTTTGTCCACCAAGCTGCACTATTACTCCATAAGGTTTTTCCAGTTCAATAATTTCCCAGATGTGTTCCCAGAAAACGGGTTCAAAATATAATTTATCGGCTATGTCAAAATCGGTGGAAACCGTTTCCGGGTTGCAGTTGATCATGATGGCTTCCATACCGCATTCTTTAATGGCGAGTAATCCGTGCACACAGCAATAATCAAATTCAATTCCCTGACCTATGCGGTTGGGGCCGCTACCGAGTACAATAATTTTCTTTCTGGAAGAAGGGACAGATTCGTTGTGGATAATGTTAGAGTTCATTTGCTTGTTGTAATACCAATTGTAAAAGTGAAGGTTTAATTCTAAAATTTATTTCTTATTGTAATTTATCAATCAGAGGCTTAATTTCCTGTAACAGATTTCTTTCCTTTGCCATAATTAATATACCTAAAGTACCTTTTATAGATAAATGATAAAGTAAGGCTATTTCTCTGCCCAGCGATTCATCAATTAGAAGGAACTCAGGTTTCTCTTCTATAGATAAAGCAATTGCTTCAGATTCTCCCATATCCAATTGTTTCCTTAATCTTTTTACTAAAATTGTATTGCCGGGGCTTTTAATTTTAAAGAATGGATTTGTTTGTAAAAAATCTTGATCCACAATGTTGGAATCTTTTAGTTCATCATAAACAGAGCCCGGAATAAGGACTAATTCAAATAACTCTTCCAATAATTTTAATTTATTCAAATGCCCTAAACATACAAGAGGTGAAGTATCACTAACTACAACCATTTTTATAAAATTAGGTCTCCGGAATCGGTAACATACGTTTTATCTGAAATCAGATCTATCCCTCTGTTTGACAATTCTTCCCAAAATTTTAGAAACGAAATTCCAGCAAGGCGCGCAGCTTTTCTTGAACTAACCTTTCCTTGTTGAAAAAGTAAAATGCCAAGCTCAATCTTAATTTCTGAGTCAGAAAGTCCAAATGCTTTTACAAAATCATCTTCTAAAACTAACATAATACCTTTTTAATAATCAAATACCCGATACGTGAAGTATCACTAACTATAATCATTTAAATAAATCATTAACAGTGCTAACCTCTGTTTCAAATTCTTCGTTGTTCATTTTCACTGTGGATATATTCCTTTGAACTAAGATTTTACTAAAATCCAACCAATGTAAAGATGCCAGATTCGCAGCCTTTCTTAAAGAAATTTTATCTCTTTCATAAAGCCAGATAGCAAATTCTAATTTAATTTCCTGCTCCGACATATTCATGCCTTTTATCAATTCATCATCCAATACTAACATGGCAAAATATTTTGATCAAAGTTACAAACTCTTTTACTCAAAGGTGCTATAAAAATAAGGCGTCTTTGCCTCAAACTCCGCACTGCACGTATCTACCATCTTATAAACCCTCGTAATTCCCAATGCTTTTCTTTTCTCATAAATATCATCATCGGTGCTTTCATCCTCCATTATCCGTGCTATTTGTTCATCGCTGAAACCTAAATTTTTTGCTTCCTTCATCAGCTCTACCGGCATGTTTTCCAAAGTAACTTTCGCCAGTTCTTTTTCGCAATTGCATATCTTTTGAATCTGGTAAATAAACCACCGGTCTATATTCGTTTCCTCACAAATACGCTTCACACTTACACCAGCCATCAGCGCATCTTTTATTCTGAAGATCCTGTCCCACTTGGGTATTTTTATATATTCAATAATCTCTTCGGCGCGCATCATGTTTTTCCCATAATAACCCAATCCCACGGCTTCATTCTCCAAACTCTGACAAGCCTTCTGAACCGCTTCGGCAAAGCTTCTCCCAATGGCCATTACCTCGCCAACGGATTTCATTTGCAGACCAAGCGTATCATCGGCGCCTTTAAATTTATCAAAATTCCAACGTGGAATTTTTACAATTACATAATCCAGTGCGGGTTCAAAATAAGCCGAGGTGGTTTGAGTAATTTGGTTTTTTAATTCATCCAGGGTAAAGCCTATCGCAAGTTTGGCAGCAATTTTTGCAATCGGGTACCCAGTAGCTTTACTTGCCAATGCCGACGAGCGGCTTACTCTTGGATTGATTTCTATGGCGATAATTTCTTCGTCATGTGGGTTTAATGCAAATTGAATATTGCAACCACCGGCAAAATTTCCAAGATTTCTCATAATCGCAATACCAGTGTTTCTCATTTTCTGGTAAGCGGTATCGCTCAGTGTCATAGCAGGGGCTACCGTAATGGAATCTCCTGTATGCACTCCCATTGGGTCCACATTTTCTACGGTACAAATAATTACTACATTATTATTATCATCACGCAATAATTCTAATTCAAATTCCTTCCATCCCATCATGGCTTTTTCAACTAATACTTCATGCATGGGCGAAGCATTGAGGCCCCGGTTAAGCGCTTCGTCCAGCTTTGCTTTTTCAAATACCAGGCTTCCACCCGTACCTCCTAAAGTAAACGACGGACGAATCACGAGCGGAAATCCTATTTCCTGCGCAATTTCTTTTCCTTCCAAAAACGAATTGGCGATTTTAGCAGGCGCTACGGGAATATTCATTTCAATCATCCACTTCCTGAATTTCTCCCTATCCTCAGCTTTATCAATCGCTTTTATATCCACCCCAATTAATTTAATATCATACTTCTCCCATATCCCCAATTCATCACTTTCTTTAGCGAGGTTCAGCGCTGTCTGTCCACCCATAGTGGCCAGCACTGCATCAATATGATATTCACCGGAAATATTTTCTTCAATTATCTGTTCAATACTTTCTGCATTAAGAGGAAGCAGGTAAACCTTATCGGCCATCATCGGGTCGGTCATGATGGTAGCCGGGTTACTGTTTATCAATATTACTTTCACTCCTTCTTCACGAAGACTGCGTGCAGCCTGTGTTCCGGAATAATCAAATTCACAGGCCTGCCCTATAACAATGGGGCCTGAACCTATAATCAAAACTGTTTTAATGGATTTGTCGCGTGGCATAAAAATATAATCTGTGGTCGCCAAAATTAATAGGAAATCTTGAAAAACACTTAAGAAAATATCTACCTTCTCAAAAACAAGGTAATATAATACCGTTTCAGGGTTTCTTTTTTAGTTGTAATACAACGAATAGAAGAAGAAAATGAAAACCATAAAAATCAGGACTTCCGTAAAAAATATATCCCGCTTTATAAAAATTATAAAAGATAATGCTTATCAGAACCGTAAAAGTTCCTGAACATTTTTTTTAGAATGTACAATTTATCAATCCATTCATTTTTCCCTTTAGAATTATATTCATCCATAAAATGTTCTACTTTTTCCACAGTATCTTCTGCATTGTCCAATAATTCATGGGTAGTATTTTTTAAATGATCATAAAATTCTTCCCTCTTTTTTTTGGGCATATTACAAAACTTAACAAGCGCTACGCCGACAGCAGCCCCCAGTATTAATGCCGCCACTTTGTTTGTATTATTCATAAAAGGATTTAAATTTTTTAGTTCTTAAATTTGTAATGATATGATTAAAAATTCTTCTAAAGCCGATACCTTACACAAACCGTTCCTGTTTTTCATCCTCGTGCTTTTTTCTTCGGTTGTCAGTGCCCAGGTTTTGCCCGTTAAAAATTATCCCAAAGGATATTTTATATATCCCGTAAATGCCAGGATAGGGCTTTCCGCCAACTTTGGTGAACTCCGCCCTAACCATTACCACATGGGCCTTGATTGCCGTACCAACCAGGTGGTGAACAGGCCGGTGAAAGCGGCTGCAGACGGCTATATTGCACGCGTAAGCGTGGCGCCTTTTGGGTTCGGACAAGCCATTTACATCAATCATCCGAATGGATTAACGACTCTTTACGGACACTTAAATAAGTTTTATCCTGAACTGGAAAAATACGTTACCGCCAAGCAATACGAATTGGAATCATGGCAAGTTTCACTAGACCTGCCTGCCGGTTTATTCCCGGTAAAAAAAGGACAATTTATTGCTTATAGTGGTAATACGGGAGGATCACAAGGGCCGCATGTGCACTTTGAAATCCGGGATACGAAAACAGATAAAGTATTGAACCCGCTTTTATTTGGATTCCCTCTTCCTGACGACGTGCCGCCAACCATTCTGCGTCTATACATGTACGATAGATGCAAAAGCACATACAGCCAGTCGCCCCAATTGCTTGGTATAAAAAAGGTAAACGGCAAATACACTACTATTCAAAAGGTAATTTCGGTACACACCGATAAAATAAGTTTTGGTATCTCTGCCCATGATCAACAATCAGGCTCCCCTAACCCCAACGGAATTTATGAAGCAGTAATTTATAAAGATGGATTACCCCTTTCCGGCTTTCAGCTCGACAGCATCAGTTATAATGAAACGAGGTACCTTAATGCGCACATTGATTATAAAACCCGTGCGGCCGGCGGCCCTTACATAGAACACTTGTCCCGCTTGCCGGGCTATCCCGAAGGTGTTTATAAAGATATAAATGGAGATGGTGTTATCGAATTAGATGACGACAGTATTCACCAGATAAAAATTGTGGTAAAAGATCCCAATGGCAATTCATCTCATCTTGAATTTGAGATTAAAAAAGGATTGATTGTAGAAACGGGATTACAAAAAGATGCTTCTTACTTTCAACAAAAAGAATTTCATCCCGGCTTTGTAAACATTTTTGAAAGTACCAATCTGCAATTGTATTTATCTCCGCAGGCTTTATACGATTCCGTGGCATTTACTCATTTTGAAAAAAACTCTATTACTCCTAATAGCTTTTCAACGCTTCATTCGGTGCAATCCGGTCTGGTGCCCGTACATGATTATTTTACCATAAAAATAAAACCCAACAAGCCTGTTGATGAACATCTTGCCGGTAAGATGTTGTTGAAAAGAACCTGGAACGGAAAATCGGAATGGGTAAAAGCGAAACAGGAAGGAGATTGGTACTCTGCAAAATTCAGGGCTTTCGGAAACTTTGAATTGATTGCAGACGATGAACCGCCCGTCATTGGCGGCTTTACCAACAATGCTATTCTCTCACACAGCAGAAGCATTGTTTTTACGCCAAGGGATAATAGTGATGAGCTAAAAAATTTCCGTGCAGAACTTGATGGAAAATGGCTGAGATTTACAAATGACAAAGGCCGTTCATTCATTTATAATTTTGATGAAAGGTGCCCGCCGGGAAAGCATGAATTGAAAATAACAGTAGAAGATGAAGCAGGAAATGTGGCAGAAAAAACTTTACATTTTACGAGATAGCATAACAATTTCGGATTGAGTACTGCACAAATAAATGCATGGCCTTTCTAAAATCTGAAATCACCAGAAAAAACTTTTTACAAAAAAATTACATCATGACACATTTAACCGAAGGCGATAACGCGCCTGACTTTAGCACAAAAGACCAAAACGGTAACCCGGTTTCGCTCAAAGATTTTCGTGGGAAAAAAGTGGTGCTTTATTTTTATCCCGAAGATGATACGCCCACCTGCACCATAGAAGCGTGTAATTTGAGAGATAATTATGAGGATCTCAAAAAAGCAGGACTTGTGGTTTTAGGAGTAAGCCCCGATGATGGTAAAAAGCATAAAAAATTTGAAGAGAAATACAATTTGCCTTTTACTTTATTGGAAGATCCTCAGAAAAAAATTATCGAAAAATACGGCGTCTGGGGCGAAAAGAATTTATATGGAAGAAAATATATGGGCCTTCATCGTACCACCTTTTTGATTGATGAAAACGGCGTGATCTTTAAAATTTTTAAAAAGCCCAAATCAAAAATACATAGCGAAGAAATTTTAAAAGCGATCACCTAACTTCCAAACAAAGAATAAAAAACCGGGAAATTTTTTTCCCAATGGTATGAGGACACGGGTGATTACATCAATTACAAATTAAAAACTTACGTCCTGCTTTTTAATTCGTAATTCCTCATTCATAATTTTTAATTGTTTTTTTATGGAATTTCTCATAAAAGAAAATTCATGGATAGCAAAGCTGGCGGCAAAGAAATTACAATCCTCCAGTATGGCCATTGTTCTCGGCAAAACGATTCATCTTTTTAATGTTTCAAAAGAAAATTTTTTAAAAGATGAGAAATGGGTGAAGCATGAAATATGTCATATACAACAATTTGAAAAATATGGCTATTTCATTTTCATCATAAAATATTTATGGCAGAGCTGGAAGCATGGTTATCACAATAACAGATTTGAAAAGGAAGCAAGGCATGCTGAGGACGATTAATTTTTTTATACAATCCCTTTAAATTCAATTTCGTCAAAATTAAAATGCCTTTCCAGGGCATCTCTGGTAATCAATTGCCCTGAGCCGGATACGCCGGTAATGGTTGTTTGAAAAACTATATTTTGTTTTTTAAGTTTTACTAACCGGTCTTTAGCGTATAACTTTTCATTATACTCTTCCAGCATTTTAGAAAAGTTATTCTTCTTCAAATCATCCATTCTTTTTAATACAAAGCCACGAAGCTCTTTTACCATTTGCAAAACATCATATTCTTTGCCGGTAATTTGTTTCAAAGAAACAGGAGGCAAATTGCACTCTTCAAATGCTACCTGGTTAATATTAATTCCAATACCCATTACGCTCCACTGCCATAAAGTGGCCTGAATAAGGTTTTCAATTAAGATACCTCCTGCCTTACTGTCATTTATAAAAAGATCATTGGGCCATTTAATGCATATGCCCGAAGAGAGGTATCCTGAAAGAAAATCGTGACAGGCAAGTGCAACCGCAGCGCTCAGCTCAAACTGCTGAGATACTGGTAGCCACTGCATTTCCGAAACGATTGACATTAGTATATTTTCTCCTGCACTGGCATTCCATTTTTTATTCCGTCTTCCTTTCCCTTGTGTTTGTTCTATGGCAAAAACAGCATTTCCACTAATCACCTCACCCCTTCGGATCAGTGCCATGGCATAGTTGTTGGTGCTACCCACGCTGTTAAGAATAATTATTTTTTCTGAAGAAAGAGCCATAAAAAAACGATTAGTAAAGAATTAGTATTTTTGGTAAAATAGTTACAAATTTGAGTTTAAAAACTCTATTCTAACAGAATAAAATTTATTTTCGCAGGATTACTTACAAACGTTCAGGTATAAAAGAAACGCATTTGAATAATTTAACTTTACTAGATAAAAGAAAAAGAACGACCGCAGCCAGGCTAACGAGGAATAGTAAAATATTCAAAACTATTATCCACGCCATCCAGGAAAAAAAAGGAGAGAAGATCGTAAGCCTCGACTTAAAAAAAATTCCGGAAGCGATTACCGATTTCTTTATTATTTGCGGAGCTACTAACCCGATACAGTTAAGAGCCATAGCGGATTTTGTGGAAGAGGAAGTGAAAAAGAAATGTGAGGAACTGCCGTATAAACATGAGGGCCGGCAAGGTGATCAGTGGATACTGATAGATTATATAAATGTGGTGGTTCACATAATGCTGGAGGAACCGAGGAAATTTTACAGGCTTGAAGAAATGTGGAGCGATGCCTCCGTAACGGAACATTAACTTTCCAAAAAATTTTAAATATTACATACGCTTTAATCATTTTAACACTAAAACAAAAAGTCTTATTCTAAAATAAGAATGAGATAAATAAAATATTACGAGGGCAAGAACCTATGGCAACGGAAGAACAGAAAAAGAAATCAATACAAAAAAGGCTGAACCCCAACGGGGCTCCGGGGCAGGAAGAAGATCCCAAGAAACGCCCGAAGTTTAGTATTTACTGGGCTTATGGAATCATATTCGCCCTTATCATCGGGTATAATCTTTTCAGAACCACAAACGGAACAGGAACAGAAATAGACAATATCCAGTTTTATCAAATGCTTCGCCAGGGCGATATTGACCAGATAAAAACGGTTGGCAATAAAAAATTAGTGCGTGTGTCTGTGAATCCTCAGAAGCTACAGGCAGATTCCGGTGGATATTATAAAGCTGTTTTTGGAGCTAATTATGAAGCAGTAAAAAAAATAACCGATGCGCCACAGGCCTATTTTAATATTATAAAAGATGAAGTTTTTGCCAATCAACTAGCTTCTTTTTATAAAGACAATCCGCAGATAAAGCCTGTTCCCGACAAGCCCGGCGATGAAGGAGAACTATTTGGGCAAATAGTTAGTACACTTTTGCCGATACTTTTAATAGCCCTGGTATTTATTATGATGATGCGTAAAGTAGGCGGTGGCGCGGGTGCCGGTGGGCCGGGTGGTATTTTTAATATTGGAAAGTCCAAGGCAACACTTTTTGAAAAAGGCACCCGGGTAAATATTAATTTCAGTGATGTGGCGGGCCTCGATGAAGCAAAAGTGGAAGTAATGGAAATAGTGGATTTCCTTAAAAATCCCAAAAAATATACTAACCTCGGAGGAAAGATTCCTAAAGGAGCCTTATTGGTGGGTCCTCCCGGAACAGGTAAAACTTTATTGGCAAAAGCAGTTGCCGGTGAGGCACAGGTTCCTTTCTTCAGCCTCAGCGGAAGTGATTTTGTAGAAATGTTCGTGGGCGTAGGCGCCAGTCGCGTACGCGATTTGTTTAAGCAGGCAAGAGAAAAAGCGCCCTGTATAATTTTCATTGATGAAATAGATGCCATAGGCCGTGCGCGTGGAAAAAATATGATGATGAGCAATGACGAAAGAGAAAATACCCTCAATCAATTGCTGATGGAAATGGATGGCTTTGGTACCGATATAGGAATTATTATTCTGGCAGCTACCAACAGGCCCGATGTTCTGGACAGCGCTTTATTGCGCCCCGGAAGATTCGACAGGCAAATTACCATTTATCGCCCTGACCTTGTTGGACGCGAAGCTATTTTTAAAGTGCATCTTTTACCCATCAAGGTTTCTCAAACGCTGGATGTGCATAAGCTGGCAGAACAAACACCTGGCTTTGCAGGAGCAGATATTGCCAACGTATGCAATGAAGCCGCGCTGATAGCCGCCCGCAAAGGAAAAGAATCGGTTGACATGAGCGATTTCCAGGATGCTATTGACAGGGTAATTGGCGGCCTTGAAAAAAAGAACAAGATCATTCTTCCGGAAGAAAAAGAGATCATTGCTTATCACGAAGCGGGCCACGCTATTTGCGGATGGTTCTTAGAGCATGCGTATCCTTTATTAAAGGTTACAATTGTGCCGAGAGGTACGGCTGCACTGGGCTATGCTCAATACACACCAAAAGAGCAATACCTTTATAACACCGATCAATTGATGGATCAAATATGTATGACCCTTGGAGGAAGAGCCGCAGAATCCATTTTCTTTAATAAAATTTCAACCGGCGCCAGCAACGATTTGCAGCAAATAACCAAGATGGCCTATTCTATGGTTACTGTGTATGGCATGAATGATAAAGTAGGAAACGTAAGTTATTATGATCCCGCTCAGGAAAATACTTTTCAAAAACCTTTCAGCGAAGAAACTGGAAAGATGATAGATGAGGAAGTACGTAAATTAATTGAATCGGCATTTGTGAGAACGAAAGCTTTGCTGATTGAAAAGAAAAATGAAGTGGAAATTCTTGCGAAAGAATTGTTGAAAAAGGAAGTTCTGTTTCAAAGTGATGTTGAAGCGTTAATTGGTAAAAGGCCTTACGAGGAAAAGAAAGCGCTGGACTTTATAGACAATCCAAAAGAAGCAGTGGTTGATTCGCCTATCCAGGTTGTAGACACCAATTCCAAATAATTTAAAATGAAAGTTTCTTCTTCGAAAGAAAAAATTTTAAAAAAGATAAGAGAGGCACTGAGTAATACAGTGCCTTTACCTTTTTCAAAAAGTGAAGGAAACTCTTCAGTTTTTCCTCCTCCCAAACAAGAGCTTGAAATTTTGTTCGCTGAAGAGTTTACCAAAGTTTTGGGCAAGTTCGCATTTTGCATAAATGAAGCCGATCTGAAAATCCAATTGAAAAATCTGATCACTCAAAAAAAACTGCAGCATATTTATTGTGTTGAGGATACACTTTTAAAAATATTTGAAGGACAGGGTTTCCCAAAAGTCAATCAATCAACCTTAGCCGATTGTGATGCTTCTGTTACTTCATGTCATTACCTGGTAGCAAGAACCGGCGCCATTGTAATGAGCAGCGCGCAACAAAGCGGGCGTACGGTAAGCGCTTATGCACCGGTACATATCTGCATTGCGAACGTGGATCAATTGGTGTTTGAAACCCGTGACGCTATTAAATTATTGAAAGATACTTACGGCAGCAAACTTCCTTCTTTCATCACCTTTGCAGCAGGCCCAAGCCGCACAGCCGATATAGAAAAAACATTGGTGGTGGGCGTACATGGGCCACAGGAAGTATATGTTTTTTTGATAGATAGAACGGTTAATGAGTAATTCTATTCTAAAAGCTTTTCTTAACTTTATAGAAAGTAAAAAAATATTACAATGAACGAAATTATTTTTTTAATTGAAGAAGCACCTGAAGGCGGATACACTGCCAGAGCATTAGGAGAGAGCATTTTTAATGAAGGCGATACTTTGGAGGAAATAAAAAGGAATATAAAAGATGCAGTTGATTGTCATTTCCATGATGATGCAAGGCCTGAATTGATCCGGCATTTAAATACGAACTAATTTACAACACGAATTTTTTTCACGAATTACACGAATAAATAAGCATAAAATTTTCTCTTAATTCCTTTAATTCGTGTTATCACTTTAAGAGAATCATGCAACTAAATCCCGGTAAAAAAATATATTTCCTTTCTGATTTTCATCTCGGCGCGCCCGACCATGCTTCCAGCCTCGTGAGGGAAAAACGAATCGTAAAATTTCTTGACGAAATTAAAAAAGAGGCAGCCATCATTTTTATTGTTGGCGATCTGTTTGATTTCTGGTACGAATACAAAAAAGTAGTTCCAAAGGGCTTTGTAAGAATTTTGGGCAAGCTTGCAGAACTTACGGACAGTGGAATTATCATTAAATTTTTTGTAGGCAATCACGATATGTGGATGAGTGGCTATTTTGAAAAAGAATTGAACATTGAAGTATTTTATGAGCCGGTAGAATTTGAATTTAATGAAAAGAAATTTTTGATAGGGCATGGAGACGGTTTGGGGCCAGGTGATCACCGGTATAAATTCATAAAAAAGATTTTCAGAAACAAAATATCAAAAGGGCTTTTTGGAATGCTGCATCCTTCCCTCGGCATTGGAGTGGCTGATTATTTTAGCCGGAAAAGCAGGGCTACAACAGGAAAGGAAGATGAAAAATTTTTAGGTGAAAAAAAAGAATGGCTCATCATGTATTGTAAAGAAGTACTTACAGAAAAGCATTTCGATTTTTTTATTTTTGGTCACCGGCATTTGCCCATCGAATTTAAATTAAACGATAAAAGTATTTATATCAATCTTGGCGACTGGATCCATTACAATAGTTTCGCTGTATTCGATGGAGAAAATATAGTACTGAAATATTATCATTCATGAAGAAAGAGATTAAAAAAATTTGCGGGTTACTCTGTATCTTCTGCATTGTTTATTCGCCATATACAAAAGCGCAGAACGATTCTCTTTTCAATTTTTTGAAAAAAATAGAATATCCCATTTCTTCTTTTACGGTTGACAATCTTGGTGAGCTTTATGTGATCAATATTGACAACCAACTAAAAAAATACAATCAGCAAGGAGATTCTGTAGGCGTTTTTAACCAGGTAAGCAGGTATGGCAAACTGAGTTATGTGGAAGCTCAAAATCCATGGAAAGTGATTCTTTTTTATCAAAATTTTTCAACGATAGTGCTGCTTGATAAATACCTGAATGTGGTAGGGAGCATCAATCTCCGCAACAAAAATATTTTCAGGGTAAAAGCGGTTACCACTTCTTACGATAATAATATCTGGCTTTTTGATGAGCAGGATAATAAACTCAAAAAGATTGATGACGCGGGAAATGTGTTGTCGGAATCTGTTGACTTTCGTTTGCTGTTTGATTCTACGCCCACACCACAGAAAATACTTGACCGCGATGGATTCGTTTATTTATATGATCCGCAAAAAGGAATTTACTTGTTTGACTATTACGGAAGTTTTAAAAGCAAACTAAGTTTTTTAAACTGGACAAACTTTTCAGTGATCGGTAAAACCATTTATGGATTTGATGAAGAAAGCCTGTTTAAATATACAGCGCCGTTCCCCGACATACATAAATACAATCTTCCAATCGCATTACAAAATAGTAACTCTATTCAATTGGGCAACCATAAAATATATATTCTTAAAGACCAGCAACTTCAAATTTATTCGCTACAATAATTCAATGCGTTTTTTAAATTGCACTCATGAATTTTCTTGACCAGGTTTATTTTGATAATACGCTCCGCAGCTTTATCGCCGTGGCCATCACCATTCTTTTAGTGTTACTGCTAAAAAGGATTTTCTCCAAATACGCTACCGCATTGGTTTTTAAAATGTGGAAGACGCAATGGCGCGGCATGAACAAACAACAGTTTGATAGCATTATCATCACTCCCCTGGAAAGAATTTTTGTGGCAGTGATCACTATTTTTACTCTTGACCGGCTTACTTTTCCTAAGGCATTCATATTTTCCATACACAAAGTTACCAGCCAGGATATTGTGCAAACGATTGCCTCTGCCATAATAATCATTTGCATCGTTTCACTTATTCTTCGTTTTATGGATTTCCTGGTGCAGGTAATAAAACATAGATCCGGAGATGCAAAAGCAGCCAGCGAATACCAGTTATTATTTTTCTTCAAAGATTTTATAAGGGTTATCATCATCATCTTCGGAATCATTTTCATTCTAAAGTTTTCTCTGCACCTCGATATCGGAAATCTTTTGACAGGCCTGAGCATTGTGGGTGCCGCCCTGGCCTTATCAGCAAGAGAAAGTCTTGAAAACCTGATTGCTTCTTTCGTGATTTTTTTCGATAAGCCTTTTGAAACCGGCGACGTGGTAAAGGTGAAAGATATATCGGGCACAGTGGAACGCATTGGCCTGCGAAGCACCCGCATCCGTACCAATGAAAAATCGTTGGTTACGGTTCCCAACAAACAAATGGTGGATAGCGTACTGGATAACTGGAGCAGCCGCGACCTGGTGAGGAACGAAATCAAAACTTTTCTCTCAGCAAATTCAACCTCAATAGAACTGGAAAAAACGGTTTCGGAAATAAAAGAAATTCTTTCCAGTGCAGAAAAAATACACAGCTACTCCGTTCATCTTCAGGAAATAAACGACAATAATGCTTTGGTGATTTCGGTTTATTTTACTCCCCTCATTTTGCCGGCGGAACAAGTAAATCAACTGAGACAGGAAATCAATATCAGTATAAAGAAAATGCAGGAAAAACACAATATTCAAACTTCCGGTTCGAGGATGGTAACATTGGTTTCACCCGAAAAAAAATTATAAATAGCGGCTAATCTTCTCATCGGGTTTCTGATTCCATTTACCGTTTTTGTCCTGTTTGTTTGAGCCAATAATTTTTACATATGGCAGGTTGATTCATAGATCCGTTACAGATTGTTTTTTAATTCCAACAAAAACAATTTTATTTTTTCCAATGATTCTATCATCTCATGCCTTTCGCCTGCTGCTATATTATTTTTTAAAAATTCCCTGGCTCCTTCAATGGTGTATTTCCTTTCGCGCAGCAAATGATGAATCATCTTAAGATTCTTTACATCTTCCGGCCTGAAAAAACGGTCGCCTTTTTTATTTTTTTTAGGCTTCAGAATTTTAAATTCATTTTCCCAATATCGTATCAACGAAACGCTTTCACTGAACATGGCAGCGACATCGCCAATGGCATAATATTGTTTCTGAAAAAGAATATCATCCTCAGGAATTGTCAGTAGATCTGGGTCCTGGGGAAAATCTTTAAGACTTTTTCTTCCTCTCTTTGATTTTTGATTTTTCAGCGTGGCCTTTACATTCCCTTCCTCTTTCTTCTTTGGCAGATCCTCATCAAACTCGAAATTGATTTGCGATAAAACCATAATTAATCAAGACTTTTTGCGCTTCCAGTGGAAGCAATTTTTAAAATTCTGTCAAACTGTTCGGGTGTAAGATCGTTATAAAAAAAATATACAGGGTCCACTTCCCTTCCGTTTACATGTACTTCATAATGGCAATGCGGGCCAGTGCTTTTTCCGGTGCTCCCCACCAATCCAATCACTTCACCACGTTTTACTTTCTGCCCTGCCCTTACTTTTACCTTCACCATGTGACCATATAAAGTTTCATAGCCATACCCATTATTAATAATCACATGATTGCCATAGCCGCTATCATCATAGCCCGCCATCTTTACCTTTCCATTGCCGGTGGCGTAAATAGGGGTGCCTTGTGGAGCTGTAAAATCAAGGCCCTTGTGCATTTTGGGCGTCCCATACACCGGGTCAATCCTCATCCCAAAACCCGAAGCAATTCTGTCAAGATCACGATTGCTTACTGGCTGAATGGCAGGTATGGAAGCTAATTTTTCGCCCTGGTTTTTTATTAATTTTTCAATCCCATTGTAGCTGGCATATTGATAACTAATTCGGGCACTAATGTTGTTTAATGTTTTCGCAAGTTCATTTCCCAATTCCTCATCATTGATCGCCGCCACTTTTTGCACTTCCTTTTTTTGTTCAGTAAGTTTTGCCCGGGCGCTGTCTGGCAAAGGGTTTGCTTCAAAAATAGAACGGTAAACCTGGTTGTCTCTTTTTTCTAAAGACGCCATTTCCTGTTGCAGCTTTTCGGATTGCTTTGCCAGCGCTTCGTAATTCTGCCTCATTTTTTCATACTTTAGTTCCGCCAGTTTCAGTTGGGGTGATGGGATAAAACGAAACGCAAAAAAGACAATAGCGAATGCGGTGAATAAGGCAGCTACTATAAACGCAAAAAATCGCAGGAGCCTGACTCTAAATGGCGTTACCAATTTCTCGTAACGTAATGTGTGTGTATTATAATAGTATTTTATTTTTTTCATAAATCAAGTAGAAGTATCCTGTATCTATTTCCTCACAGTTTGTAAATGCAGCCAAACAAAAATACCTTTGCCCCCGTTACATAATTTTAAAGCAAACGAAGATAAATCTTAATGCTCTAACTCTATCTTAAAATCACTCCCGGTATATGATGCAAAGCGCAGCCATAAGGCAACATTTTCTTGATTTTTTTAAAGACAAAGGACATACTATTGTGCCCTCGGCGCCTATAGTTATCAAAAATGATCCGACGCTACTTTTTACCAACGCCGGTATGAACCAGTTTAAAGAATTTTTTTTAGGAAATAAACCCGCGCCTTTTTCACGCGCTGTGGATACGCAAAAATGCTTACGCGTAAGTGGCAAGCACAATGACCTTGAAGAAGTGGGCGTGGATACCTACCATCATACCATGTTTGAAATGCTTGGCAACTGGAGCTTTGGGAATGCCACGGCAGCCCCTTTGCCCTATTTTAAAGAAGAAGCCATTGCCTGGAGTTGGGAACTGCTTACCAAAGTTTATAAAATTCCGGAGGGAAATTTATACGTTTCCGTTTTTGAAGGAGACGAAAAAGAAGGATTACCGAAAGATGAAGAGTCATTGAATTATTGGAAAAAATGGGTTCCGGAAGACAGGATTATTTTGGGAAATAAAAAAGATAATTTTTGGGAAATGGGCGACACTGGCCCATGTGGCCCATGCACTGAAATACATATTGATTGCAGAAACGAAGAAGAGAAAAAATCAGTTTCAGGTAAAAGCCTGGTAAATAGTGATGACCCGCAGGTAATAGAAATATGGAACAATGTATTTATCCAATACAACCGAAAAAAGGATGGCTCATTGGAAATGCTTACCGCAAAACATGTGGATACCGGGATGGGGTTTGAAAGATTAGTAAGGGTGCTGCAAAATAAACAAAGCAATTACGATACCGATGTTTTTTCAGGAACCATTGCGGAAATTGAAAAAATATCAGGAAACAAATACGACTCTTCCGATTCAAAAGAGGCTGTATCCTTTCGGGTAATTGCTGATCATATCCGTGCCATAGCTTTTCCGATCACAGACGGCCAATTGCCTTCTAACACAGGCGCAGGCTACGTTATACGCCGCATACTGCGCAGGGCCGTAAGGTATTATTTTTCTTATCTCAATGTAAAGCAACCCTTACTCTATAAATTAGTTCCGGTTATTGCTGAACAATTCAAAAAAGTATTTCCTGAATTGGATAAGCAAAAAGATTTTGTTGCCAAAGTAATTCATGAAGAAGAAAATAATTTTTTAAAAACACTTGATACTGGTTTAAAGCGATTGGAATTACTGGTAAATGAGAATAAAAATATTGATGGCAAAACCGCATTTGAACTCTACGACACGTACGGGTTTCCGATAGACCTCACTGATTTAATTGCTGCTGAAAATAATCTGAAAGTGGATCAGATGGGTTTTGAAAAAGAAATGCAGCAGCAAAAAGACCGCAGCCGTGCAGCGGCAGTCGTGGATACAGAAGACTGGATCATTCTGAATAAAAACGGCTCTTCAAAATTTGTGGGCTACGACCATGATGAAACAGAAAGTACCGTTTTAAAATATCGCAAAACAAAATCACAGGGTAAAGAATGGTTCCAGATTGTTTTGGATACCACACCTTTTTACGCGGAAAGCGGCGGACAGGTGGGGGATACCGGTTTATTATTTTTTGGAGAAGAAAAGATTGCTGTGTTCGATACCAAAAAAGAAAATGACCTCATCATTCATTTTACGCAAAAGCTACCTATTGATATTTCAGGGAAAGTAATTGCAAAGATCAACATTGGTAAAAGAACACACACCCTAGCGCACCATAGCGCCACGCACCTGATGCACGCTGCATTACGAAGTGTGCTCGGCAACCACGTAGCGCAAAAAGGAAGCCTTGTAAATGATGAATACCTCCGGTTTGATTTTTCGCATTTTGCAAAAGTTACAGAAGACGAACTGGCGAAAGTGGAAGCCATTGTAAATGCAAAGATCCGCCAAAATGTTCCGGTGGTAATTAAAGAAATGAAAAAGGAAGAAGCAATCGCCACCGGCGCTATGGCTTTATTTGGTGAAAAATACGGGCATATCGTTCGTGTGGTAATTATGGATCCTGATTATTCTATTGAGCTTTGCGGCGGTACCCATGCGGGCAGCACCGGTGAATTGGGATTTTTTAAAATACTGCATGAAACCGCTGTTGGGGCTGGCGTTCGCAGGATTGAAGCAGTAAGCGGGAAAGCGGCAGAAGATATTATCAATAAGGAATTTACATTGCTTAAAACGATTCGCGAACAGTTTAAAAATCCAAAGGATCTCAGTAAAGCCATTGAGAATCTTCATACAGAAAATATTGTATTAAAAAAGGAATTAGAAAAAGCCGAAGCGAAACAATTGGTTGAGTTAAAGAACGCGCTGTTGCAAAAAACGGAGATTATAAATGGTATCTCTTTCATTGGAGAAATGGTAGAGGTGCCCCATTCAGACGCGTTAAAAAAGCTTTGTATCTCATTAAAAAATGAAATGAATAATTACGCAATTATTTTAGCAACAGGTATAGAAGGCAAAGCGGGTGTGGCAATAGCTTTTGATGAAAAAACGGCCGTATCCAAAAACCTGGACGCACCAAAGATCATTAAAGAATATGTAGCTCCGTTAATAAAAGGCGGCGGCGGCGGACAAAAAACATTTGCCATTGCCGGCGGGCAGGAGATATCGAAGCTTAAAGATGTAATTGAGAAGGTAAAATCTTTGATTTAAAACAAGTAAGCCTTAAGCTAATACTGAAATTATTATCTGGTACATCTGATAATAATTTTGAATTTTCAGAATTGCTGGCATTTTTACAGAAGTTTGATTTTGATATTAGGATTAAAGGCAGCCATCACCCCTATAAATTTTTCTCAATAATTTGGTATAATTAAGCCTGCTGCAACACCCATTTTCAAAATTCGGCTTAGTAAGATTAATACTTTCCGAGAACGTTTTTAAAAAGTGCAGAAAACAGGAAAAAGAACTAATTAATATCTTGACGTGCTGAAAGTTTTAAAACCTTCGATGAAAAAACAATTCATAATACATTCACCTTATTACCTCTGTTAACAAACATTTATTTTATTTCCGAATATTTTCGTATTCTGATAAAAGACATTAGCTTTGATGTACTAATTTATTCGTACATTAAAATCAAATCAAATGAAAAAGATATTTTTATCAGGAATGGTTGCATTAGGTGGCCTGCTCCTTAGCGCCACCGGCTTTTCACAAACTGAAGAAAAACCAATTCAGAAAAGTGAAGAAATTATTATCCGGGCAGATGGCGATAATACCACAAAAACCATCGTTGAGATTGACACCAATAACATAACTGTGAACGGGAAGCCATTGGCCGATTATAAAGGAAATGTGAAGATTATCAGAAGAAAATTCATGAAAGGGAATTCGGAAGATTTTATGCGCAGCCCCGGCATTAATTTTAAGCTAAGCGACAATCCCAACAGAACATTTCTTGGGGTGCTCACTGATAAGTCTGATAAAGGTGCCTTAATTAAAAACGTAACAAAAGAAAGCAGTGCCGAAAAAGCAGGGCTGAAAGAAAACGACGTGATTACACAAATGGGGGATAAAAAAATTACGTCACCCGAAGACCTGGCCACTACCGTAAAAACTTACAAACCCGGCGATGAAGTAAAGATTACTTACCTGAGAGAAGGTAAAAAGAAAAACACCAAAGCAGTGTTGGGCAAGGCAAATGATTTTGCCACAGCGTATTCATATAAACTGGATCCCTTGCAGATGAATAATTTTAAAATGCCCAACCTCCCGGAACTTAGCGGGTTACGGGGCAGCGATTTCAATTTTTATAACGACAGCCAGCCTAAACTTGGAATAAAAATACAAGATGCTGAAGAAGGTAACGGGGTTACTATATTAAATGTAGAAACGGGCTCCGCCGCTGAAAAAGCAGGACTAAAAAAAGAAGATTTGATAACCGAAATGAATGGCGAGAAAGTAAGCGATGTAAACGAAGTAAGGTCTCAGGTAATGCGCTCTAAGAACGAAGGAAAGGTTTCTGTAAAGGTTAAAAGGAATAACGCCGATATAAATTTTGAAGTTAAGATTCCGAAACAACTGAAGACCGCGGATCTATAAAATCAATCAATAAGATTATTATAACAAATCCCTTTTCCATTTTAAAAAAGGGATTTGTTTTTTACTGAGTCATTAACCTTATTGATTAGCCGGTTGCGATACCACCTGCCAGCCATTGCCTTTTCTTTCTAAATAAATATAGCGGCTCAATGCACTTTCATTATTAGTGCTGGTTACGTTAGTAGCCCCAATAATTATTTTATTTTGAGCCGATGGGATTTTTTGAAGATCAAAGCGGTAAAAGTTATTCCCAGAAATAATGATCTCTTTGATATTTTTCGGATCATTGATATTCCTGTTTGCAGGATTATCAAATTGATAAATCACATATCGGTTGATCATATCATTTACTTCATTCTGACGAAAATAAAGATCAATGGAATTGGTGTAGAACGTGGGCCTGGAACTATCGTACGATAAAACCAGCGGCTCTGGTTTTACCGAATCAATCCATGCCATTGGCGGTGCTATCGCAGGATATTTGTAATAATTATTTCTCAGGCTGTCGCTCCATCCATTGGGGTTGCTGCTGAATGTTTTGCTGCTGAAATAAACACTTCCTTGTATCTCAGAAAATTCACGCAATCTTTTTATCTGGTTCTGCAATTCATTTTTATTATGCCAGGCATACGACTTCGGTTCTTTAGAACGATAAACACCTTGCCCGATGTACATTTGCCTGCCATACGCATGATGGGCCCACCATTCGCTTAATATTTCGAAGCCTACTAATTTATG
>JBDSOE010000146.1:0-8000 GCA_039915005.1 Ginsengibacter sp. | reverse complement strand
ATGTTGCAATTGGGCCAATAATTTCCCGCCCACATTTCCTGTTCCGGTTATAAAAAGATTTACCTGCTTATAAGTGGTTTCAAAAAATTCTTCATGCAAAACATTGATAGCTTTTTTTACATCGCTTACCGCAATCACTGCAGAAATATTCCTTTCTGAAGAACCTTGTGCAATAGCTCTTACATTTACACCGTTGCGACCTAACGCACCAAACATTTTCCCACTGATGCCGGGATGATTTTTCATTTTATCGCCCACCACCGCTATGATCGCCAGTGATTTTTCAACAATAAGCTCTTCTACTTTCTTTGTTTCTATTTCATAAGAAAAAGTATCATCAATAATTTCTTTTGCCTTGTCGGCAAACATGCTTTCGATGCCCACGCAGATGGAATATTCGGAAGAACTCTGGTTTATCAGAATTACATTGATCTTCGCATTGGATAATGCTTCAAATAATCTTTTTGAAAACCCGGGAATGCCCACCATTCCGGCACCTTGCAAGCTTAGCAGGGCAAGATTATTGATGCTGGAAATACCGCGGATACTATTGCCATTACCATTATGAATTTCATTATGAACCCTGGTTCCCTCATCGCCAGGAGAAAACGTATTTTTTATCAGGATCGGAATGGTCTGGCTCATGACGGGCTGTATGGTTCGTGGGTAAATAACTTTTGCGCCGAAATGGGATAGCTCCATCGCTTCCTCATAAGAGATATGTTGAATGATCTTCGCGTTGGAAACCAATCCGGGATCAGCAGTCATCATGCCCGAAACATCTGTCCATATTTCTACAACAGAAGCTTTTAGTGCCGCGCCCAAAATAGAAGCGGTATAGTCAGACCCCCCTCTGCCTAAGGTGGTAGTATTCCCGTTTTTATCCGAGCCTATAAATCCAGGGATGACAAAAAAACCAGGCTTTGCCGAAGAAAAGTATTCCGTCACCTTTCTATTGGTTGCTGCAAAATCAACAGTGGCCCTACCGAATTCAGAATTGGTAACAATAAGCTGCCTTGAATCTTTCCAGGTATTATTTATGCCAAGGGAATCTAATTTGGCAGAAAAAATTTGGGTAGATAAAATCTCTCCATAGCTGGTGATGGAATCTTTGGTGTGTGCTGATAATTCTTTTAATAAAAAAACACCTTTACAGATATCTTCTATTTCATTGCAAAGCTTTTTTACCCTACTTAAAACACCGCTTTGTTTGTCAATAGGAATTAAATCTCTTACCGCATCAAGATGACGATGTTCAATGAGAAGGAGCTTTTCTTCGTACAAAATATCCGCCATCGAGGCCAGATTGCCTGCCTCTATCAAAGTATCTGTAATGCCCCCAAATTCAGAAAGAACCACAACGATCTGCTCATCCTTTTGGGCAGCATTTTGTAAAATTGAAATTACTCTATTTATGTTATTGGCGTTCGCTACAGAACTGCCACCGAATTTTAAAACTTGCATATTTGTATTAACTAAAGGTTAGTCATGTATTATAAAACATTTTAGAAAAGCCATAAGGGCACGGGACGATATGAAATAGTTTAACCCTTGCGGGTTCTGATAATAGTGGCTATAATGTTGGGGAAAATAATCATTTCCAGAGAAAGTAAATGGTTGTTATTATAAATGCGCCCGAAAGTACAATAAATGCATTTAATTTGAAAAACAAAAATGAAAAACAATCATTTCTTTATTTTTTTATTAGCTTTACGCGCAGAGCGTAAGGGTTCAATGCCCCTTCAGAATTTTACATAGACCACAAGACAAGTACCTACAATAGTAGAATTTACGATGTTCACCTGTTACCAAATAATGTAAAGTATGAGGGAGAAGTTTCCAATACATGCTTATAAATTTTTCAAGTAAACGAAGTGAATTACATGTCGAGACAAATTAAAATGACAAGCAAAACCACATTTTCCGAAAAAAATTGCCGGATAATAAAAGATCAGATATTTCAATTCTTTATCCGACAATCAGAGATTCTCTGTAAATATTCCCTGCCCATCAGGCTTTAAAAAGGATTACCTTAAAAACAGATCCAAATCATTATTCTTAATTTTTAATTTTTTTATTTCTCATGGACAATCACGCTTCTCTGGGGTTGCAGCATTTTAAAAACTACGTTGGGTTAAAATTTCAACTATATAATAGCCTTTTTACTTCATTGCCTTTTTACCGCATTGAAAAAACCGGCATCCTATTATCTCTTTTCATTAATGTATGTGAAGAGGGCTACAAAAAAAAGTTGAGCCCCACACAAATCATTGAAGATTTTTTCTCGAAGCAAAGTTCATTTACCACGCAGCCCGAAAAACTAGATCTCCTGTTTAGATTTATTCAATTTATAGAACGCCAGGTGGTATTGTTTGACGCCCTTGAAGATGCCGCCTTCACCAAGGTACACGACATGGGCGGGCAGGGCACCATGAAACAATTGGAAATGCAGGTGCGCCAAGACAACAAAGAAGAAGCGCTTGCAAAAAAGTTAAAGGATTTTTCTGTAGAAATTGTACTTACGGCGCATCCTACACAATTTTATCCAGGCACTGTATTGGGTATCATCAACGATCTTTCCAAAGCACTTTCGGAAAATAATACCGCCCAGATAAATATGTATCTGCAGCAGCTGGGTAAAACGCCATTTTTCAAAAAAGAAAAACCGACTCCTTACGACGAGGCCATCAGTTTAATCTGGTACCTGGAAAGTGTTTTCTTTCCGGCCGCCGGCAGAATTACTTCTTTCTTAAAAAACCAGTTTCCCGATGCGGTTCATGACAATAACCCGGTAATAAAAATGGGATTCTGGCCAGGAGGCGACAGAGATGGCAATCCATTCGTAAATACAGACATCACACTAAAAGTAGCGGATGCATTGCGTGGATCCATCATAAAGTGCTACTACATGGATGTGCGCAAACTTAGGCGCAGACTCACTTTCAAAGGAGTAGATGTTCTCTTATCGGAACTGGAAAAACAATTGTACAATAATATTTTTATTCCGGGAAGCCGAACTAGTTTAACGAAGGAAGGAATTCTTACCATACTAAATGAAATAAAAGATCTCCTGATTTATCAACACAACGGGCTGTTCCTTCATCTCATTGACAACCTCATCAACAAGGTTCATGTCTTTGGATTGCACTTCGCATCGCTCGACATTCGCCAGGATAGTTCCATTCATAAAAAAGTAATTGCAGCGCTTACAACATCAGGCTCTGTATTTCCGGCTGATTATTTAAAATTGACCGAAGAAAAAAAGATTGAATTTCTTACCAATAATTTACAGGCTCTTCCCGAAAAAGATTATGGCGATCCGCTGATAAATGATACACTGGGAAGCATAAAAATAATAAAACAAATACAGGAACATAATGGCGAGCCCGGATGCAACAGGTACATCATCAGCCATAACAGCAGCGCCCTGAATATGTTTGAAATATATGGCCTGTTCATTTTGTGCGGATGGAAAAAGGAAGAAATGAAAGTTGATATCGTTCCTTTAATTGAAACCGTCAGCGACCTGCAGAACGCAGCCAATATATTAAGGGCCCTGTATGAAAATAAAGACTACAGGCAACACCTGAAAAGAAGGAATGACACCCAAACCGTAATGCTCGGCTTTTCCGACGGCTCCAAAGATGGTGGCTATTTAATGGGAAACTGGAGTATTTACAAAGCAAAAGAAAAGCTGACCGCCGTATCAAAAGAATACGGAATTGATGTGGTTTTCTTTGATGGACGCGGTGGCCCACCAGCAAGGGGCGGCGGTAAAACACACAAATTTTACGCATCTATGGGTAAAAATATTGCTAACAAAGAAATACAATTAACCATTCAGGGGCAAACGGTAAGTTCCAATTTCGGCACTATTGATTCGGCGCAATATAATCTGGAGCAATTGATTCATGCAGGCATTTCCAACGATCTTTTTTCCAACCGCCACATCACACTGGAAGAGCAGGAAGAAAAATTATTACAAGCCCTGGCCGATGAAAGTTTTATTGCGTACAGCGCCTTAAAAAACCATCCTGAATTCATGGATTATTTGACCCAGATAAGCCCTTTAAAATACTATAGCAAAACCAATATCGGAAGCCGCCCCACCAAACGCGGATCGGGTAAGATAAATATGGAAGACTTGCGGGCTGTACCTTTCGTGGGTTCGTGGAGCCAGATAAAACAAAATGTAACGGGCTACTACGGGGTAGGTTCGGCTTTAAAAAAGATAGAAGAGCAGGGAGAATTTGCAAGTGTAAAAATGTTGTATCAAAACTCTTTATTTTTCAGGACTTTGATTGATAACTGTGAAATGGCCATGAAAAAATGTTATTTCCCTCTTACTGAACACCTGTCCAGCGATAAAAAATTTGGTGAGATATGGAACATGATCTATCGCGAATACCTTGTTACCGAAAAATATCTTTTTCAGTTAACCGGGAACAATGAATTAATGGCGGATTATGCAGTAGAGCAGCTATCGGTGAGTATGAGAGAAAAAATCGTTTTACCGTTGGTAACCATTCAGCAATTTGCCATGGCCAACATCAGGGAAATAGAAGACGAAAACGTAAAGAACTCTTCAAAAGAAACTTATGAAAAATTAGTGATGCGATGTTCATTCGGACTGATAAATGCAGGAAGAAATTCTGCATAAAAAAGCTATCTAAAAAAACCGGCAGCAGAAACGGTTCCGGTGAAGAAATAAAAAAAAGTCCATTTTCTAAATTTAGAAAATGGATTTTTTTATTTAAAATTTATATACGGCCGCCAGCAAAAAACTACTCGTATTTTTTACGAAAGCTCCGTTTGATTTTTTATAAATATTCTCACTGGCATTTTCATAACGGAATTCAGGAATCAATACAAGGGCATCAATTTTAAAATTGGCTGAAAAGGTGGTTTCAAAAATAGTTGCATCAAAACCAAGTACCTTCTTTTTATCATTAAAATACTCTCCTCTCAAAGTGAATCCAAGCCAGCTTTTTGGATCGGCATTTACATATAATGCAGCCCCCCACCAGCTTCCGGCAGTATTCCACTTTATTGAATTATGCTCCTGCCTTGTTTGAAGTGTTCCATTATATCCCAGCCCAAACTTATCAGAAATGAAATAGTTGATCACTATATCTTCCTGGTACAGCCTGGCAGAATCATTGTATTTTCCACCCTGGTAATTAAAAGAAGCCTTTAACTTCTCATCTTTTGAAGTGGTAGCTAATTGGGCAATCATCATTTTTGGCAAACCAGATGCATACTTCAGATCAAAAGGACTGGCTATGCCTATCATCAACGAGCTTTTTTCTCCCAAAGCAAATTCGCTTTTCAATCCCGTATGAAAAAACGGGCCATAGGAAAATAAATAACTCATGCTGTAATTGCGATTCAAAAAGGCATCCGCCGCTTCATAGCCGATATGGGTGGCCCAACTTCCTAAAGTTAATTTCACTCCTGAAACCGGTGCGCAGGTAACATATAATTGTTTGATAGCCACACTTGAGCCGGAATCATTGTATGAAAATTCCTGCGCTCTTTTTCCGAATCCAATGTCGGCCACCACTCCACCTTTTTTCATAGTATGTTCCGCTTTTACGGAAACCATCCCGGGTTCAAAAGAATTTTGCGAATGGGTAAAACTGGTAAAATTATTATAGGGCGCTACTTTTGGATTATTAAAATCGTACCGGTAATAAATATCCGCTGAGCCAGATAATTTAAATGAAGATGCCCTGGCCGAATCCTGTGCCTTCACAGAAGTAAAGGCAGGGAAAACACAAATGGCCATTAAAAGATTTTTTTGCATTTCTTTTCAATTGAGTCTTTTAAATAATAGTGATAGCAATTCTCTCGTTTCAGGAATGAAAGGTTTCCTCTACTTCGTTTTCTTCTTCCATCAAAGCGCCATCATGTTCCACCAGTAAGGTGCCTTGCAGGTATTTTTCATTATGCTGAGAGGCGTCTAAACCCGCTTCTTCATCTTGAACGCTCACCCTCATAGGCATCACCCAATTGATGAATTTAAAAATGCCATAAGAAACTAAAAAGCTGTAGGCTACCACAATGCCCAATCCTTTTAACTGTGTAAAAAAGAAGGAAGGATTACCATAAAATAATCCGTCATTTCCACCTATGTTCACCGCTTTTGTAGCAAAAACTCCGGTGAGTATCATTCCCACAATGCCGCCGACACCATGACAGGGGAAAACATCAAGCGTATCATCTAAAATTGATTTCGATTTATAGTAAACGGCTACATTTGAAATAAGCGCTCCTACTGTTCCTATAAAAATACTCTGAGGAATTCCTACATATCCCGCACCAGGTGTAATGGCGACCAACCCGACAACTGCTCCTATGCAAAATCCTAACACAGAAGGTTTTTTGCCTTTCAGAATATCAAAAAACATCCAGGCTAATCCACCCGCGGCAGCGGCAGTATTGGTGGTTGCAAAGGCAGACACTGCCAATGGATTGGCCGCTAATGCTGAGCCGGCATTAAAACCAAACCAGCCAAACCAAAGCAAACCGGTTCCAATTAAAACATAAGGAATATTGGAAGGGGGCATTTCTTTATGGTCTAAATGAACTTTTCTTCTTTTTAAAACTATGGCTCCGGCGAGTGCGGCACACCCGGCAGAAATATGTACCACAGTTCCTCCTGCGAAATCGAGAACGCCCCATTTAAATAAAAATCCTTCAGGATTCCACGTCCAGTGAGCAATAGGTGCATACACTAAAAGGCTGAACATCACTATGAAAAGTATGTAGGAAGAGAAGCGGGTTCTTTCTGCCACAGCGCCCACAACGAGGCTGGGCGTTATAATTGCAAACATCATTTGAAAAAGCGCAAAAAGCATTAAGGGAATAGTAGGCGCTAAGCTCCAGGGGGCGGCTGAACTTACTCCTTTAAAAAAAAGATACGTAAATGGATTACCGATAAATCCTCCGATAGAATCTCCAAAAGCAAGGCTAAATCCAACGGTGATCCATAAAACACTGACCACTCCTGTGGCAACAAAACTTTTGATCATAGTGGAAAGAATATTTTTCCGGTGTACCATTCCACCATAGAAAAAAGCCAACCCCGGCGTCATTAAAAATACCAGTGCAGTTGCTACAAGAATCCAGGAAATATCTGCCGGATTATACTTGCCTGCGTCATCGAAAGAAGCAACAGAAGGTATAAACAATGCGATGATTGCTATAAGGATTAAAGCAATGAAAGGAGCTGATTGATGGAAATTAATTTTTTTCATATCCAATAAATTTTTTACGAATTTAATTTTTTTATTCAAACAGTAAAATATATTTAAGATATTTGTTTTTATTATTTAATATTGATTTTAATTAAAAGTCTGGTTATTAATTAGTTATATTAAAATATTATTTTTACACATTGCAAAATATTTTATCAATATTTAAATACAATATTTTAATTATGTCTATTGTTATTTCATTAAATAACTGATTATCAGCAGCTTGATTAAAAGAAGGCATTTATTTTAATTTATCCTTCTAAATAATCATAAGGATATTTATTTTAAATATAGCTACTTGAGAAATCTCCTAAACACAAGGTTTTTATATTTAAAGGAGAGAAAGCCTAATAGAAACAATTGAATGTATTGCCTTAGATTCTTATTTATTATAAGATAGGATGTCCTGTAAAAAGGAGGGGGAATAATTTTGAGAAATAGATCAGGTTAGATGCAATAAGGGGAAAGAAATTACAGATAAATATCTTTTCTATGATCCGTATCCACCAGGTAAACTAAAAGTTCTTTATCAAGGATTTCATAATGATTCTGTAAACTCCGACTCTGTTGCGATAGAAAGATTGGGCGTAGAAAAACCCTTTTTAAATCATTTAAATCTTCTACCAAATTCTCATACTCATCATCTGAAACAATGCGGTACCTTTTATTTTCTATGGTGGTAAGTTAGGATTTCATAATCTTTGTTTGACAACAAATATAATCTGAGAAACCAGCCTTCAG
>JBDSOE010000117.1:0-13195 GCA_039915005.1 Ginsengibacter sp. | reverse complement strand
AGCAATCTCAAATTTGGGAGGAATCTAAAAACTAATTCTTTGTAATGGAATAATCGAGGCTTCCGTCTATGATGAGATTGTTCGCCTGTCTTCGACTTTCGGACAAGATTCTGCGCCGGAAGTTATTATCAATTACAGTGCTATCTCTGACGCATCGCAATGGCGAAAACTGAGCGTTTTGCAAAGACTTAAATTGAGTGCCTTGCCATGACGTTCTAACTTCCGAACTTCTTTATCCAGTCCAGCATACCGCCTGTAAGATTTTTTACGTTGGTAAAACCCAATTGCTCCAGAACGAGCCCCGCTATCCCACTTCGGTTGCCGCTTCTGCAATAAAGGATCACTTCTTCATTTTTCAGGTACTCAATATCTTCTGTCTGCATATTCTGGATTTTACCCAGAGGAAAGGGAATGCCGCCAATATTAAATTCAGCAGTTTCTGCAGGTTCTCTTACATCTATTAAATGAAGCTTTTCGCCGGCATCCTGTCTTTCTTTCACTTCTTGTGTAGTTATATTTGTCATGGTTATGGTTTAGGTGGTGGTAAGGGTTGTATGGGTTGTTGATTTATTTTAAAAGTATCAGTAACGGGTTTTTCTACCTGCACCCATATATCCATAGTTTGGCCAGGCTGAATGTAAGAAGGCGCTTTATCAAAATTCAAAACATCAGGATTCTGTTTGTAAATAAAAGCATGAAGCGTATCGGTAACCGTTCCCGAAGTAAGAATAGCCGCCAGAACAATGCCCTTCTCCTTTAAGATATCTTTGGCTTCGGCCACCGTAGATCCGATGATATCGGGAACCAGTATTTTTATCTCCTGCAGGCCACCGCCTACTACTAAACTTATGGTAGATCCCCAGCGTATTTTAGTGCCGGCTTTAATAGTTTCTCCGTTATAATGTTGTTCCAGTACAGAGCCTTTCATAAAATCGGGACGCATCACCGTATCGCCTAAAACCAGGTGGCTTTTATTCAATTTATCAAGCGCAAACCTGTAGCTAAGGCCTTCCAGTTTTGGCATTTCAATCAGGGGCAAAGAAACAGGGTTTACGTTTAGAAAAACAGTCCGGTTTACTTTTACAGTGGCGTCCGGATCTGGCAATTGTTTTTTTACCGTGTTCATGGGAAGGCTATCGTTATAGGCCGAGTCGGTGATGACTACTTCAAATCCTTCTTTCTCCAAAAGCTTTACGGCATCATTTACTTTTAGTCCTGTTACTGACGGAACTTTTAAATAACTGCCATGGTTGGTGATCCAGCCTAATGATTCAAAAAATAAAAGTCCCACCAAAAAGACCAATATGAATGCGGCCAGGAGGTTTATAATAAAAGGTTGTTTTGCGATAAATTTAAACACGGAAAAGATATAGGTTAAAAATTGATGCGGTGCAATTTAATAAATTTAAGCAGGTAAACATTCTTCCAGCAAAGCTGTGTAAAGATCCGCCAGTTTCCAGCCCATCACTTTTACCTGTTGCGGCACAAGGCTGGCTTCGGTTTGCCCCGGTACCGTATTTATTTCCAGCATGAAAGGCACTTTTTTTTCTTCATTATAAATAAAATCAATCCTCACAACTCCCCTGCAATTAAAAATTTGATAAATTTTTACCGCTTCATTTTTTATTTGCTGCGCAATACTTTCTTCCACTTCAGCCGGGGTAACTTCATTGCTGGCACCCAGGTATTTTGCCTCATAATCAAAAAAATCTTTTTTGGTAATTACTTCAGTAATGGGCAACGCTGTTATTTTTCCCTTCGATTTAAAGACGCCGATGGTAAACTCCCTTCCCTTTATGAATTCTTCT
Source organism: Ginsengibacter sp. (assembly GCA_039915005.1). GTDB lineage: Bacteria > Bacteroidota > Bacteroidia > Chitinophagales > Chitinophagaceae > Ginsengibacter. The sequence goes on along the minus strand of JBDSOE010000117.1, from coordinate 11,387 downwards.
ACAAGCACCTGGCTGTCTTCTTTAAATGCTTTTTCAATGGCCACTTCCAGATCTTCGGAAGGCGAATTCACTTTACTCATCCCAATGCTGGAGCCGCCGTTATTGGGTTTTACAAAAACAGGAAAATGCAAATTCTTTATTCTTTCATCGGGGCCTATATAATTATTTTTGAACAACAAAACCGAATTGGCCACGTGGATGCCGGCAAAAGAAGCTACGGCAACGGTGTATCTTTTGTTAAACGTAAGCGCGGAAATAGCGCAATCGCATGAGGTGTATGGAATTTTTAGTAAATCAAAATATCCCTGCAGTTTTCCATCTTCACCGGGTGTGCCATGGATGCCGATGAGCACGGCATCAAAAATTATTTTCTTTTGCCCGATCAAAAGAGAAAAATCATTTTTATTCACTTCAATTTTTTCGCCGTTGTTTAATTGATGAAACCATCCCTGCGGTGTAATGTCAATTTTATAATGATCAAACTTTTCGGGGTCAATATTTTTTTCAATGGTTTTGGCGGATTGATAAGAGATCTCAGCTTCGCCGGAATAGCCACCGGTTACAAAAGCAATTTGGGGTTTCATTTTTTAAAGGATTTTGTTGGGTTAATTAAAGATTAAGGTTCGTTGGTTGATATGCCGGGATTGCCGCTATCCACAATAAATTTCCATGCGCCATCGTCCTGCTTTTTCCAAACGTTCATGTAAGTTCCTTTTATTATGGTATCGGCGGTGGTTAATTCGTAAATCCCATAAGTATAACCGAAGTCGCCTGATTTTGCTATGTCTCCTTTGGATGGTTTCCATGTCAGTGTGAAGGAGGTATCGTTTATCTGGCTTAGATAATCTATAGCGTCAGCTCCCACAATGGGAAGATGATTGGGCCGTAATAAAACGCCATCGCTGCCGATGTATTCAAGAAATGCTTTTTTCATTCCTACCTGCCTGCTCATATCGGAAAAGGCAATGTCCGCGCTAATGATTTCAGCCGCCCCATTTGTTTTTTCCTGGGCAGGTTTTATTAATTGGTCGCAGGATGCCAGCAAAAATGCCGCCATCAAAAAACCAAGGAGCGAAAGGATGTTTTTTTGGGGAAGCATAAATAATTATTTTAAAAAGGCGAAGGCATTTTGCAATACCCCCGCCGGGAACGCAGGAAATATCACCTGCATGACAGGTTGTTTAAACCTTACAAACTTACACGTGCATTTTATCTTTTTTCACCAAAAGCTCTTCTATGGTTTCCACATACATCTCATCAGGTACGCAGCAATCAACCGGGCATACTGCCGCGCACTGTGGCTCTTCATGAAAACCCTGGCACTCCGTACATTTATCAGGTACTATAAAATAAATATCAGTAGCTATAGGAGCATTGCGCTGATCTACATCTATTACAGAACCATTCATCAAAGTCATAGACCCTTTTATAGTAGTGCCATCAGCAATGGCCCATTCCACACCTCCTTCATAAATAGCGTTATTGGGACATTCAGGTTCACAGGCGCCACAGTTAATACATTCATCAGTTATTTTTATTGCCATTTCATTGTGTTTTAATGTAGTAATGCAAGCTCAAAATTATTTCCGAATTTTGCCAGCGTTTAATAAGCACAAATATAAACAGATAATCACTTATCCCCTTATGAATTTAGAAGAAAGAATTGATTTAATGAGCAAGCTTGGTAGCTATCTGCAAAAAAAAGATGATGCGCAGTTGAATCAAATTAAGAAGAAGGCATTTGAAAAAAATAAATGGTTTACAGAAGAATTTATAGAAACCTCTTTACAAAATATTTCGTCGCAATATCTTGACGAGGAAAAGCTGAAAACGTGGGTGCACCATTATCGCCTTGATGATAACATTTCCCCCAAAAAGATTGGTATTGTGATGGCGGGCAATATTCCATTGGTGGGTTTTCATGATTTTTTAAGCGCTTTCATTACCGGGCATCATCAGCACATAAAGTTTTCTGAAAAAGATAATGTGCTGCTGAAGCATATCATAGAAAAATTGGTTGAATGGAATAATGAGGTAAGCCATGTGGTAACCATTTCGGAAAGGCTCAATGATTGCGATGCCTACATTGCCACCGGCAGTAACAATTCATCAAGATACTTTACCTTTTATTTTGGCAAATATCCTTCCATTATCAGAAAGAATAAAACATCTGTTGCTGTTTTATCGGGGCACGAAAGTTTAGACCAGCTCATTGGCCTCGCCGCTGATATTCATACCTATTTTGGATTGTGATGCAGAAATGTTACCAAAATTTTTGTGCCTGAAGGTTATGATTTCATTCCTCTGTTGAACGCGTTTAAAAAATATAATTATTTTTCTGACCATACCAAATACAGGAATAATTATGATTACAATCTTGCGTTGCTGATAATGAATAGCAAATATTACATGACCAATGAGAGTATAATTCTTGTTGAAAATGAAAATATATTTTCACCCGTGAGCCAGCTTCATTATTCGTTTTATAATGATAAAAACGCTTTGGATATTGAATTGAAAAAGCAGGAAGACATTCAATGTATTGTGGGCGAAAACTATATTCCATTTGGCCACACTCAACAACCCGTTCTGATTGATTACGCAGACGGCAAAGACACGATGGAATTTCTACTTGGTTTGTAAAATCAAGCTGTAGCGCATCTTGTGCGGGAAAAAGAAAAACAAATTTTGTGTGTGGTTCCCGCGAATCAATTGGATGCAACTTTTTTTTACTAATAAATTTTGTGATTTTATCTACCGGGAATCTGCACTGTTTTCACTTCTGTATCCCATCATTGTTTAACAAAACTTAATCTATTAATCAATTAAATTTACACTCATAAAAGCGGTTCTAATTTATTGTTAAAGGTAAATGAGCGGGAGACAATAATTTGGATATTGCTTTACTTTTATTTTATAGTCATCACTTTTGCTGACGGGATTTTGGTTAGGTTTTTTATAAAAATAAATTCTCAATAAATGAAAACAAAGAACATCCTTTTTACTGTGTTGATCAGCGCCATCACTACTATGGCAGTTATCCTGGGATATAATCAATATCAGCACAACAATAATAATCCCAATTTTCAAAGCTTTACGGTTCCGTCGAATTATAAATACGCGGGCTTGTATGACAGTAATGGAAATCCTTCGGCAGGGCCTGTGGATTTTACACAAGCCGCCGCAGCCGCCATCCCAACTGTGGTGCACATTAAAACCAAAACCAACCCCAAGCAGGTGAATAATAATTTGCCCCAGCAGAAAAATCCTTTTTCTGATATGTTTGGCGATGATCTGCTCAACCAGTTTTTTGGACAAGGCGGTGGCCGCCAGCGTATGCTTCCTCAAATGGCTTCCGGTTCCGGCGTTATCATCAGCGATGATGGCTATATTGTTACCAACAACCATGTGGTGGCGGGTGCCGATGAAGTAACGGTTACATTGAGTGACAGAAAAACTTATACAGCAAAAGTGATTGGCTCAGATCCTTCTTACGACCTGGCCGTTGTAAAAGTAGATGCGAAGAATTTGCCTTTTATGCTTTACGGAAATTCAAGCGATGTAAAGATCGGGCAATGGGTTTTGGCTATTGGATATCCCTTAAATTTGGATGCCACTGTTACAGCGGGCATCATCAGCGCTAAGTCAAGAGCATTAGGATTAAACCATGATAAAACCGGCGGGCGTGCAATGGCCGTTGAGTCTTATTTGCAAACCGATGCGGCCGTAAACATGGGCAACAGCGGTGGGGCCTTGATTAATACCAATGGACAGTTGATTGGTATTAATTCAGCGATAGCTTCCCCCACGGGTTATTACAATGGTTATTCTTATGCAATACCAGTGAACATTGTAAAAAAAGTGATCAATGACCTGGTAAAATATGGTAGTGTTCAGAGAGGATTCCTGGGTGCTATGTTTATTGATGCAGGACTTTTAAACAAACAAGAAAAAGAAAAAAATAGTGTGCCCGCAAATATTGATGGCATCTATATTACCAATCTTGTAAAAGACGGAGCTGCCATGCAGGGTGGAATAAAAGTGGGCGATGTGATACGTAAAATAAATGAGGTTACTATTAATTCGGGCTCCGAGCTGCAAGAGCAATTAAGCGGTTTCAAACCTGGAGATAAAGTATCGGTAACTTATGAAAGAAACGGAAAGCAGGGTGTGGCCCAGGTAACGTTGAAAAACAGTGCTGGCAATTATGATATTGTAAAACCCGATGAAATGATTGATAAACTGGGCGCCAACCTGGTAACGCTGGATGCAAAAAAAGCAAAAGACTTAGGTTTGAAAGGAGGGGTAATAGTGAGAAAAATAAATGATGGCGTTATCAACGATCAGACAAGAATGAGGGACGGATTTATTATTACCAAAGCCAATGGTAAAGAAGTGAAATCTGTTGAAGAACTGAAGACTGTTATTGGTACCCAATCGAACGTAACGATTACAGGAGTGTATCCAGGTTATAGCGAGCCGTTTGAATATCCTTTGGTATTGGATGACGATTCAGGACAGTAAGAAATTAATAAGAGGAATTTAAATTGACGGCTGCATTTTTTGCAGCCGTTTTTTTGAGCAAAGCATTTTGAGAAAAAATGCGTACTATTTCTCCTTCATCTCCACCACGCCACCTTTGGTTTCAGGTTTCACGGCATCCATCATCTGTTCCGTATAATTGAAAAAGAATAGCGCTGTGGCGTCTTCGGGGTTCTTGTCTATTACCTTTTTAAAAGATTCTTTGGCTTTGGCAAATGAATTTTTGAGATAATAAGAAATGCCCTCATTGAAAACAGAAAGGGTGGCTGTTTTATTTTGTAATTCTTTGCCGGTATTGCAACTGAAACATTCGTGCACATTCAGAGAATGATTTTTTCCCTTTAGCTGCACCAGCCCAAGATTGCGTAAAAGAAATTCATCTTTTTTTTCAATTTGCTGAAGGCTGGCTTCGCTCAGTAAAATGCTAGCCTTAAAATGTTTGGTGAGGCTCTCCACCCGGGAAGCGGTGTTCACGGTATCGGAAATAGTGCAGGCATCCATTCTGTCGAAATCCCCTGTAATGCCCATGATGAGCGGGCCGGTGTGCATGCCCACGCCGATCTGGATAATAGGTTTATTTTTCTCCATCCTTATTTTATTAAAATCCTGCACTTCTTTTTGTATGTCAATAGCCGCCCTCAAAGCATCTGCAGCATTCACCGGAAAAATAGCCATGATGGAATCGCCGAGATATTGATTGATAAAGCCATTATTCTTTTTTATAACCGGCCCCATACGGGCATTGAACAAACAGATAAATCCGAATGTTTCTTCCGGCGTCATTTGCTCTGATAAACTGGTATAATTCCGGATATCGGTGAATAATACCGTTACAATCTTTTCTACCTGGTCGCCAAGTTTTACCTCGGTTATTAATTCGTGGCCCAGAGATTTTAAAAACTGGTAAGGCACAAATTTTCCGGTGGCATCAAATATCCTGCGCATCGCTGCTTCTCTTTCTTCCGCTTCGCGAATACTTTTTTCATACAACAAAGAGCTTTCAATGGCGGATGAAGATTGCAGCGCCAGGGTAGTTAGTAATTTTAATGAGGCGGCTGTATATTTATCGGGCTCATTGCTGGCAAGTATAATGGCGCCCATGATGCGGTGCTTTACTTTAAGCGCAGAATAAATAACTGATTTTATTTCAGGTAAAACAATTCCTGCTTTTTGTAAGGCAGTTATATTGCTGATGATCTCGGATTGCCCGCTTAAAATTATTTTGAGCAATAAAGGCAACTCACTGTTTATTTTACTTTCATCAAAAAATAATTCATCCATTGAAGCTTCCACCCGTAAGCACTTTTTTTCTTCATCCCACAAAACCACTACACCACTTTGCGATTTGATTACACGGCCTGCTTCCTCCAAAGTAATTTCTGAAATCGCTTTGGCGCCGATGGTTTGGGCTAGCTTCTCCGAGAAATTAAAGATCAGGTTTATTTCCTGGTATAAGTTTAAAACCTCGCTGCCTAAATTTTTTCGTTCCGATTCTTTTTTCAATAAATGCATTAAAAGCTGAGCGATAAAAGCGCCTTTTTCATTTCCTTTTACCCAACCCAATGTTTCATTTTCATAAACAAGCGGGTATTGAAATTGGGTGCTTTGCCCGCCGTTTGAGAAAAGGATTTTACCGCTGTTATCTTCAATAGAAACTGAGGCATCCAATTGTGTGGATAGAGAATTTACAATACTCAGGTTATCGTTATTTTTTCCTAAAATATTTTTTAAACTTATTTTAGCCATTTTGCTTTTTCTTTTTTTGATAACACGAATTTCCTGCAAGAATTACACGAATTGGAATCTTAACTTATTAAGCCTTATTCCACTTAATTCGTTTGCGCATTTTACACCATAATAACTCCCCTATAGAGATTATCCTTCCCGTTTTGAATTCGTATAACTGGTGTAATTCGTGCTCAAAATCCGTGTTCTTCGTTTTTAATTCTAGTTGTTCAATTCGTGTTTTATAATTCGTTTTGTAGCTTACAGCCCCAGTACCTCTTTGGCTTTTTCAAGGATCACTTCTGGGTCAAATGGTTTGGTCATATAAAGATTGGCGCCTACTTCCTGCCCTTTTTGACGGTCAAGTTCCTGTCCTTTTGCCGTAAGCAATACAATGAAAACTTCTTCAAGGAGGAGTTCTTTTTTTACCCTGCGGCATACTTCCATCCCATTCAGTTTGGGCATCATTACATCCAGGAAAACCAATTGCGGTTTTTCAGTTTGAATAATCTCCAGCGCTTCTTCACCATTTTGTGCAGAATAAAAATTGACACCTTCGTCTTCCAGTTCTTCCAGCGTTTGTTCAAGCAACATGCGTATATGTGCTTCGTCATCCACAATTAAAATTTTTTGCTCCATGGTTGCTTTTTTGATTTTACGTTTTGATAATTTGCCTACATTTTCTCATTTTCACATTGTCACAACTTCACATTGGATCTCATTGATAAATAAAGAACAATACATTTTCCAATCCTTTTTCAAACCGCAAAGTCTTTACAATTTCCTGTTTGGCAGAAAGAATGGAATTTAAAATGATAATGTCCGGTTGTGTGGCTATGGCCTTTTCCACCAGTTCCTTTCCATCCGATTCCACCACCTGGTAACCCTTTGTTTGCAACACATCTGTTAAAGAACGCACCGCTTCGCTGTCTTCGTCCACCACCATTACTTTTTTCTTTGATTTTCCCTGTTCCAATAAATTGCCAACTTCGGTAAATAATTGTGCAGTATCAATGGGTTTGGTTAAATACCTGTCAACGCCGATTCTGAAACCCCTTGCTTTATCCTGGATAATAGACAAGATGATGATAGGAATGTCCATAGTTTGCGGATCATTTTTCAAAATAGCCGCTACGTCAAAGCCATTCATTTCCGGCATCATTACGTCAAGGATGATCAGGTCGGGGCGATTTTTCCTGATGCATTCCAATGCCTGTTTCCCATTCGTAGCCTGTTCTATTAAATAGCCGGCTTCGCTCAGTTCCTGTTCCAATAAGGATCGTATGGAATCATCATCGTCCACCACCAGTATGGTTGCGTTTTTGCCATCTGTTTTTAATGTTGAAAAGACCATACGCTCTTTCAATTGTTTTACCAGTTCATTAAGATGGATAGGGTTTGTGTTTATATCGCTTTTAGTTTCTGATGAAATAAAAGGCAGTGAGAAGGAGAAAGTACTTCCTTTGCCCACTTTACTTTCCACCCAGATGCGGCCTCCCTGGTGTTCCACTATTTCTTTACAAATAGGTAATCCTAACCCGGTGCCTTTGGGTTTATCCGTAAGCGTGTCGCCGCCCACCTGTTTGAATTGTTCAAATACGGCTCCGTAATCTTCTGGCGCAATGCCAATGCCCGTATCAGAAATACTTACGACTACCTCATTATTTTTTTGAGATACGGAACAGGTAACATTACCTTTCTCTGTAAATTTCACGGCATTGGAAAAAAGATTGATCACTACCTGTATTAGCTTGTCGGCGTCTCCAATAATATCCGAAACATTCGGGTCAATTTTTTTGACCAGCTTTATTTCTTTTTGTTCAAAGAGGGAAGTGGTAGCGGCAATGGCTCTTTCTGCCACCTCTGCGAGGGACACATTTTCCTGGCTCCATTCCATTCTGCCGGCTTCTATTTTGGCAAGATCAAGTACATCGTTTATCAGGTGGGTTAATCTTTCTCCTTCGGAGATTACTACCTGTAAATTCTCTGAGATCTGGTTTACGGTCTTCCCGGTTTTGGGATCACTTTGATCCACTATCGGAAAAATTTTATCGTTCAATCTTTTGTTGATTATTTTGGCGAAGCCTAAAACAGAAGTGAGGGGGGTTCTTAATTCATGGCTTACCGTGGAGAGAAAAGCGCTCTTAGCTTCATTGGCTTTCTCCGCTACCTTACTGGCTTTTTCTGCTTCCCTTTTTGCCTGTTCCACATCTTCAAAAAGCTGAGCGTTGCGCAAGGCAACTCCCACAGAAGAGGCGATGGTAGACAGGAGGCGCTGATCATCTTCATTAAAACTGTTTTCATGTTCTGTGCTTTGTACACTCAGTACACCAATGATCTTATCGCCTACAGGGATGGGCACTCCGAGATAAGATGAAGCCGGAATACCCACTTTTTCCACGCCCAGTTTATACCTCAATTCCTGAATATTTTTATTGATAAGAAGGGGCTCCCCGGTAGAAATTATTTTGGAGGTAAGTCCTTCGCCCAGTTTGATGGGCGTCATATCATCGCCATATTGGTAAGGGAAATTAATAACTTTTGTTTTCTGATTTAATAAAGCGAGATAAACAATATTGGCTTTGAAAAGGTCGCGCAATTGATCTCCTACAAATTGAATAAGCTCATTTGGATTTAATTGTGAAGCCAATGCTTTGCTTATGTTGTTAACGGTACTAAGTTCGGATGCCCTTTGCTTGGTATCAGATAATAAATGAGTGGTTTCGTTAAACAATCGTGCGTTCTCGAGCGCTACGCTCATGCTGTTTGTGAGTGTGGTTAATAAGCGAAGATTGGAATCACTGAAAGCATTTTCAATATCCACATTTTGCAGGCTGATGGAACCCGTTACCACATCGCCTACAATCATGGGAACAAATACAGCAGACTTAGGTGGCTTGCCAGTTGTAACACCAGTGCCTCCATACTTCTTAGCAGTTTCTACATAATTTTCATTGATGTGAATTGGCTTTTTTGAAAGTATCATTTGCTTGTTGGCCCAAATAAATGGCTGAGGATTCACGGTTAATTTTTCTCCTTTTTCGATGGCATATTGAAAATATTCAAGTGCGGTATTGTGGTCAAAAGAACGGATTACCAGTGTTTGAGTTTCGGGGAATAATTCACAAAGACGATCTCCAACAAGATTGTAGATTAATTGTGGGTCTAACTCGCGCGCCAACCCTTCCTGCACACTATTAATCACTCCCAGTTCTGCAGTGCGTTCTTCAGTTTCTTTTAATAGATGAGTGGTTTCATCAAATAAACGGGCGCTTTTTAACGCCACGCTCATACTATTTACCAGGGTAGATAATAAGCTGATCTCAGAATCAGAAAATGCATTTTCTTTATCCAGGTTCTGAAGGCTGATGATGCCGTTTACTTTTCCTCCTGCCATCAAAGGAGCCATCACTAAGGATTTGGCTGCCTGCCCGACCACTATCGTATTATCGTGGATCAGCCTTTGTTTGTACATGTCTTTATTGATTACCAATATCTGACCGGTGTCAATCACGTGTTTTCTGAAACCATACGGTTCTCTTTTTGACATCAAGGTCCTATCCCCTTTTTCATATGCATATTTATCTTCAATAAGATTGCTTTCACTGTCATAAGTGGTGATGTCAATTACCTGTGCATTGAAAACCTCCCTTATCTTTTCGCCCACTAAATTATAAATGGCTTCCACATCCATTTTGGCAACCAGGCTTTCCTGCACACTGGTTATTACTGCCAGTTCTGCATTGCGTTGTTCGGTTTCTTTTAGCAGGCGTGCTGTTTCGTCAAACAATCGCGCGCTTTCTAATGCTACGCTCATACTATTGGTAAGCGTGGTAAGCAGGCTGATATCGGAATCTGAAAAAGCATGTTCATGGTCAAGATTCTGTAAACTAATAATCCCTTTCACTCTACCATCAGCAAGCATTGGTACGTATATCTGAGATTTGGGTGTTTCGCCAATAAGAATTTCATTGTCAAATTCTTTCATAGCTTCTGCTACCTTTTCATTATGCACCAATAAAGTGCCTGTTTGAATGACATGTTTTCTGAAACCTGTCGGCTTTCTTTCGCCCACTAAAGTTCTGTCCCCTTTTTCATAAGAATATTTATCAGTGATCACATTTCTATTGGCGTCGAAAGTAACAATATCAATTACCTGTGCCCCAAATATTTCGCGCATTTTTTCTCCTACTAATTCATAGATGCCACTCATATCCATTCCACCAACAAGACTTTCCTGCACACTGTTGATAACGGCAAGCTCAGCATTTCTCTGTTCTGTTTCTGTTAATAACCGATTGGTTTCATCGAATAATCCGGCACTTTTTAAGGCGACACTCATACTGTTGGCAAGGGTGGTCAGCAGGTTTACATCCGATTCGGAAAAGGCGTGTTCATGGTCAAGATTTTGTAAACTGATGACTCCTGTAACTTCACCTCCTGTTATCATGGGTACAAAGAGTGCAGACTTTGGTTGTTCTCCTATAGTTACGTAGCTGTCATATTCCCTGCTTTTCTCCCCCATTTTTTCATTGATGAGAAATACATGCGGTGATTCTATCACATACTTTCTAAAACCCAGTGGAGACCTCGCACCCAGTAAGGTTCTGTCGCCTTTTTCATAAGAATATTTATCTTCTATCAGGTTTTTCTTTTTGTCATAAGTTACTATGTCAATGATCTGGGCATTGAAAATATTCCTGATCTTTTCGCCAACGAGATCGTAAATAGCCTGCATGTCCATTTGCGCTACGAGGCCTTCCTGCACGCTATTAATTACGGCCAGTTCTGAAGTACGTTGTTCTGTTTCTTTTAATAAGCGATTGGTTTCGTCGAAAAGACGCGCACTTTCCAATGCTACGCTCATACTGTTGGCCAATGTGGTAAGAAGGCTCACATCAGAATCTGAAAACGCATGTTCATGATCAAGATTTTGCAGGCTGATAATTCCTTTCACTTTTCCATCGGCTATCATGGGCACGTAAATCTGTGATTTCGGCACATCTCCAATTAATATTTCATTATCAAATTCGCGCATGGCCCTTTGCACGTTTTCATTATGCAGTAGCAAAGTGCCGGTCTTAATTACGTGTTTCCTAAACCCTTTTACTTCTCTTTCA
>JBDSOE010000101.1:0-14544 GCA_039915005.1 Ginsengibacter sp. | reverse complement strand
TTTGGATATTTATTTAAAAAAATAATGGTTATCAAACAATGTTGCTCTGCCCTCGCAAACCCAGGCCGCCCCTCACAATAATCAGGCATGTTTTATAATAAGAGAAAAATTATTATTATGAAAAGCGATGGCGCAACAAAAACTTATGACAAAATAATATTTCCGGTTACCATTCTCATTTTATTCAATCATAAACTTTAGGAGCAATAATTATTGGAGAAATGAAATCCCACTTGAGGTTATTGATCTTTAAAAAACGATTCTTATGGTAAGGCAATTTCTAAATCAATTATTTTTCTATTTTACTTTTATTTCCTTTGCTTGCCTCTTTTTGAATTTTTGCTTCCCGTTCTTTTTTTAGCTCATGCATTTTCCCAGCCTCATCTATGGAATGCGATTGTTGTAAAGATTCTTCTTTTTTGGTTTTTATTTTTAGACCCGTGTAATATTTTTGAATCACTTTCAGTTCTTCCTCCGACATATTTTCAACATCTACCAGGCGGTTGCTTGCAAATTCATGAGCTGCAACAAGCTCATCTAATTTTAGCTGCACAGCAAGTGATTCTTTGTTTTGAGATTTTTGAATAAGAAAGACCATCAAAAAAGTAATAATGGTTGTTCCTGTATTTATTACCAGTTGCCATGTTTCTGAATAATGAAAGACAGGCCCGGTGATAGCCCATACCAATATTAAGCTAAAGGCAATAATAATGGCGGCGGTGCTTCCTGAAGCTATAGTGGCTTTGGCAGCAAGTCTTTCAAAGAAGTTAGATTTCTTATTTTTTTTCTGTCTCATATAAAAAAATTTTTTAGATAAAAAGTTTGCCCATTTCATTCTGCGGAATACTGACGTCCAAATAATTGTAAATTATAATTTCCTGGTAAACCAAACTATTTCAATGATGGATCCAATTCCGTTGCCGGTTTTAATATTTTATGAGAAAAGGAAGCAATGATTTTAACGATAAACAACGTTTGCCCGAGCGTAACAAATACAAGAACATTTTTATTTCAATAATTAAAAACTGTGCCAAATTTTACAGTTTCATCTTGTGAATTTGCCCAAATACATAGGTGATACTTTCTGCCGACTGTTGATTATTTATATTGTCGTATTGAAAAATGTGCGGGTATTATTGCTTTAAACCGCAGTAAAAAAACTTATCAAAAAAAGTCACCTTATTGCTTATCCGCCGTTGTGCATTCCCACCGTCCGTTGACAATTTTAACTGCAACCCAAAATAATCATTCAATTTCTTTTGTTTTATTTTCATTATCATTCTGGTGTTGGGGATCAAATTTTCTATAAGCACGGGCAAAGAAATGAGGGAATACCAATAGCGAGAAAAACATGGCGAAAATAATTCCGCCGATGACCACCCGCGCCAAAGGTCTTGAGCTTTCTGAACCGATGCCATGGGAAATGGCTGCGGGCAACAATCCTGTTGCAGCCATTAAAGCCGTCATCATCACCGGGCGTACCCTCGAATTAACTCCCAGCTTAATGGCAGTGTACATGGATTGCTGTTGCCCTCTTTTTTGCCTTTCGAGATTATATTTAAACTCAGTAATCAGTAATACCCCAAACAGAATACATATTCCAAATAGAGCGATGAACCCGATGCCAGCAGAAATGCTGAAATTAGTTCCGGTAATAAGTAAGGCCATAATACCACCTACAATGGCAAAAGGCACATTGAGGAATACCAGCCCGGCATCTTTAAAGTTTCCAAACATGGTGAAGAGAAGGAGGAAAATAAGCAACAGACTTATTGGTACCACTTGCTGTAATCTTGTGGTGGCTCTTTGCTGATTTTCAAAATCTCCATGCCACACCATTGAATAGCCGCTTTTTAACGTTACTTCTCCATTTATTTTATGACGCGCCTCTGCAATCGCACTTCCCATATCTCTTCCGCGAACCGAAAACTTTACGGCTGAATACCTTTCGTTGGCATCACGGAAAATAAGGGAGGGTCCGGTTTTTGTAGAAATAGCAGCAATCTCTTTTACCGGCACCTTTGAGCCATTTTGGGTGGGCACCATCAGGTTGCCTATATCTGCTTCTGATCTTCTATACTCTTCAGGTATCCGTAAACGAATATCGAATTTACGGATGCCTTCATACAACTGGGAAGCGGCTTTTCCGCCAATGGCCATTTCTATTACAGCGTTCGCATCCGCAGTGGCCACGCCATATAATGCCATTTTTTGCTGGTCAAGATCAATGTCTAATTCCGGCTGCCCGATATTTCTTATTACCCCAAGGTCTGTTATTCCTCTTACGTCTCTTAAAACTTTGTACACTTCGTTGGCTTTCCCTTCCATATAATTCAGCGAATCCCCGAATATTTTTACGCAAATAGAACCCTTTACTCCCGAAACAGCTTCTTCAATATTATCGGTAATTGGTTGAGAAAAATTAAGCTCTGCCCCCGGAATTGCTGAAAGCTTTTTATACATCCTGTCCACCAGCTCTTCTTTTGTGATTTTGGGTTTCCATTCGCCTTCAGGGTACAATATCACGTCAAATTCATTATTATAGAAGCCCGCTACATCTGTACCGTCATCAGGTCTACCGGTTTGTGAAACTATACTTTTTACCTGCGGAAATTCAATCATCTTTTCGCGAACCTGTTTAGCTACCTCCACTGATTTGTCAAGAGAAATACTGTAAGGCAATTGCACCCGCAACCATATTGTACCTTCATCCAGTTCCGGCAGAAATTCAGTGCCTAAAAATTTAAATGAAAACAATCCGGCTGCAATTACAATAAATGAGATAACAATTGATTTGCGTCTATGCCTGCTGGTGAATGCAAATCCTTTCAGCATAAAGCCGGTTAAGCGATGCACAACAGGATTGCGCTTCTCACGAATATTTTTCCGCATCAGCATACTGATTAGCACAGGCACCAAAGTAAGCGTGATTATTAATGCACCCAAAAGTGCAAACCCAAGGGTATAGGCCAGGGGGGAAAATAATTTTCCTTCCACTTTCTGAAAAGAGAACACGGGCAACAACGCTGCTATAATAATTAATTTAGCAAAGAAAATCGCCTTCCCTAACTCGGCGCCTTTATTTTTTATCAATCCTAATTTGGATAGTTTATTAAAGCGGCTCATCCCTATCTCTCTGGCTTTCTTATCGAGCGCCACAAAAATTCCCTCCACCATCACCACCGCTCCATCTATAATAATTCCAAAATCAATAGCTCCCAAGGACAGCAGATTTGCCGACATGCCCATTAAGCGTAAACAAACAAAGGAAAACAACAGGGAAAGCGGAATCACGAGCGATACAATAAGCGTAGTGCGCCAGTTAAACATAAAAAGTGATACGATTAATGTTACCAGCAAAATTCCTTCCACAAGATTATGCAGTACCGTATTAGTGGAATAATGAATCAGATCTTCACGGTCATAATAAGGAACTATTTTAGTGTCCTGAGGTAAAATTTCATTATTTACTTTTTGCACTTTTTCTTTTAATGCTTTTATCACGTCCCCCGGATTTTCTCCTTTCCGCATTAAAATAATTGCTTCCACTACATCATCTTCATTTTCCACCGTTCGCTTTGCTGTTGAGTCTATGGCATCCGTTCTTCCCACATGCCCTAAGCGCGGAAGGTTGGATATTTCCACATCAGCAATATCTTTTACCAACACTGGAATGCCATTGACATTCCGGATGATAATGTTTTTTATTTCATTAATATCATTAAGCAGGCCAATACCGCGGACCACATAAGCCTGGCTGTTGATATTGATAACATCGCCACCGATATTGATATTACTTTTGGTTACTGCATTATATACATCCAATGACGTGATGCCGAGATTACTTAATTTCCCGGGGTCCACTTTTATTTCGTATGCTTTTAATTTGCCTCCAAAGCTTACCACATCTGCAACACCGGGTACCGATCTCAATTGCCGGTCCACCACCCAATCCTGCAGGGTTTTCAATTCCATTACATCCCTGGTTTTGCTTTTCAGGGAATACCTGTAAATTTCTCCGGTAGGCCCGGTTGGTGGCTGAATATTTGGCAAAATACCGGGAGGCAGATCCGCATTGGATATCAAATCATTTACCTGTATTCTTGCCTGGTCATTGGTTACGTTGTCTTCAAAAACAAGTTTGATGTAAGACAAACCAAAAATACTGGTAGATCGTAAACTCACCTTTTTTTGAACCGGGTTCATGGCAATTTCTATCGGAACGGTTATGAACTTTTCAACTTCTTCAGCACTCCTGCCAGGCCATTGGGTAATGATCGTAATTTCCGTATTGGTTACATCTGGAAATGCTTCTATCGGCATATTTTTGAACGTAATAATGCCCCCTATCAAAAGCACTGATGTGGCGAATAAAATAAAATATTTCCGCTTTAATGAAAAAGCTATAACTGATTTAAGAATCTTTAACATGGCCTGTTTTTTACTTTTAATTATTCATGGCTTCATAAATGAGAACCGAGTTTGAACCGATGATCTTATCCCCTTCATGCACGCTGCCTGAGATGTAGCTTTTATCTGCATTAGCGCTGATAAGTTGTACAGGTATAATCTGTACATCAGATGGGGTTTTATAAACCAAAATAAAATATTGGCTATGGTCAAATATTAATGCGCGGGAAGGAACACAAAGCGCTTCACTATCGGTATTGCTCACTACTTTTATACTGGCAAACATTTCGGGCTTTAGTGCATAACCCGGATTGGGTAACACCACTCTTATTTTCATTACTTTATTGGTAGGATCCAGAACATTCAAAATCTGGTCAATCTTTCCTCGAAATATTCTTCCGGGATAGGAAAGTGTGGTTACTTCCGCATCATCGCCCAAATGAACCTGTGAAACATTGGACTCATACACATTGGCTAACACCCAAACGTTTTCAAGTCCGGAAATGGTGAATAAGCTATTATTATTATCATTCCGGATGGCCATATTATTGTTGATTTGTTTTTCTACCACAAAGCCACTTATGGGAGCACGGATTATATATTCGCCTTGTGTGTTTCCGCCATTTATAAGCAGTACTTCACCTGATCTTTTTAATTGAGATTCGGCTTGCTTGTATAATTGCTGCGCCGTTACAAAATCTTTTTGAGAAAGTAAACCACCGTTATACATATCTTCAGAGGCGTCAAGATTCTTTTTGGCGATCAACAGATTTGTTTTGGAGTTAACAAGATCATTCCCATAACCGGCCATTTCAGCGCTTTGTATCACACCTAATTTTTGGCCTTTGTTTACATGATCGCCAAGCTGCACATTTATCCCGCTAATATTTCCACTTACCAATGGGAATATTCTCGCCACTTTTTCTTCGTTGAAGGCGATTTTTCCGGTAAGCGTTAATGAATTTACTACCGGGCATTTTATCACACTATCTATTTCCAATGTCTTCAATAAGGAATCAGAAAGTACATATTTGGATTTCTCAACTGGCTTTTTAGAATCAGGATTGCAGCCGGTAAATATCGTCAGGCCGGTAGATAAAAGAGCGATCGCTATTATTGTCTTTATCATTTTTTAAATTTAAGTTTAGTAAACTCAGTCTCTTTTCAGGATGCGTTAAGGATTAAAAATTATTTTGCCAATAGAAAAATTTAATTGTTCCAGGGCGCTCATTTTATTGAACCGAAGCCTGTTCAACTGCAATACATTTTGCTTATACGATTCGTAGAAATCCAGAAACTCCAGCATCGTTATATTTTTCTTTTGAAAATTGATAAATACCTCGTCAACTAAATGTTTGATATCTGAATCAAATCCCGGATCGAAACTGAGCAGCAGCTTTTCCGATCTTACTGCTGTTATATAATTAGTAGTTACATCATTTTTCACCCGGTCAAGGCCACTTTCATACGCTACTTTATTTACATCTACCTGTATTTTTGCGTTTTTAATATTGCCTTGGTTCCGGTTAAAAAATGGAATGGGAATGCCAACGCCGATTGAATTATAATCAGGTACGTAACCGCCCAGCCTGTCGTAATTGGCAAAAACCGTAATGTCTGGTTTTGCGTAAGCCTGCTGCAATCGTAAATTATTATTGCTGAAAACTATATTGGCATTCAATGATTTCAGGTCGGGTCGGTTGGCCATCGCTGAATCTATCAATGCTTCGTAACCAGTTTGTGAAACTACTTCTTTAGTAAGACCAGAAATTTCCGGAACAGGAACCATATAAATACCGGGGCCCGTTCTTGTCAAAAGCCTTAATTCGCTTTGTACGTTATCAATGTTTGTTTGCAGTTCATCATATTCTGCCTGCAAAGTATAGAGTTGCGATTTAATCCTCAATACCTCCTTTGGAGCCATAAACCCTTTATGCACCTGGCTTTCAAATGCGGGTATTATTTTTTGCAGAGACGCAGTTTCAAGCTCATATAATTTTGAGGATTGCTGCAGAAAATAAAGGTTATAAAAATCATTTCGCAAAACATAACGTAATGTTCTCAGCAAGTCGTAAAACTGAAAGCCCGCCACGTCAATTCCTGACTCTGCCAACGCAATGGATTTATTTCTTTTACCTGCAAGTTTTATAAGCTGCGATATTTGTATGCTCATTTCAGGATAGAAAAACTGATGTCTTACTGTATTATAAAATGAATTAGAATAAGATATCTCCGGATTGTCGTACAGCCTTGCAGTGATAGCCGTTGCCTTTGCGGAATCAAGACTGTATTTCTGGGCAATTAAATCAAGATTTTTATTAAGAAAAAGTGCTTCTGCCTGCGCCAGGGTTAGGGATAAAGTATCCTGGCTCATTGGTGTAAAAGATTCCTGTGCAAAGGAAAAATAAGTACACAGCAAGAAAGCAAATGAAAATAGAAGCTCTCTCATTTGAAAACTATTTTGGATAAATCAATATTAAAATGAAAACATCATGTTGCCGGAATGGTAACACAGCCACTTTTTTATTAAAAAAAATTGTGTTAAATAAATATAAAAGAATTAGGCAAATCTGCCTTATGAAGGGTTAGGCTTTTGGCGGAGGGACTATGATATCGTAAGAGATAAATGAAATTTTTGATTGGGAATATTCCGGGAAAAAATTGGATTTATTTTCAGAATAATCTTTGTGTATTTGTGTAAAGAATGGTTCAAAAGTGTATTGAAAACCGGTAACGAGATGTAGATTTTGTCCATTGTCACTATCTTCATCGTCAGCATGGTGGTCCAATCCCATTTTCACCATTACATATTCCACAATGCTGTTGATATCGTCAAGCTGGTTTCCATTGGCATCATACGTATCTACCTCCGGAACCTGCGGCAGAAACATAGAGGTATTCATGTGCGAGAGTAATAAAATAAATGCCAGAAGCCTTTTCATTGCACCAAAGATATTTTGTAATAAGATTAAAGATGGTAAGAGAATATTAAATGTTCCTTAAAAGTTAAATACAACTTCTTCAATCTTCTAAATACTTCCACTACTGCATATTTTGCAAGCCTGGTACCGGGCGTATAAGCCGTCTGTAGCAAGGGTTCATTCTTGTGGGCATTGTCAAAATCTGCATTCAACTTTCCTCCCTAAAAGAAGACTATCTCTTAAGATGGGTGAATAAAAAATTTATAATTTTTTTCCCCGGGCACGGGGTTTATTGGCACAAATTAGTTGAAGCATTCAACCCGCTAACCATTTTCCCATTGACATAGGTCAATGGAATTTATTATCATACCTCATTGGTGCACGCCTCTGTGCCAGAGTACCTTTGTGCAACAAAAAAGAGGAGATGTCAGCACAGAAAACCATAGCCATTGTAGGAGCCACAGGAAATCCGGGGAATGAAATTGCCTGTCAATTTGCGTTTACGGGTTACCGTTTGCTTTTAATTTCAAACGATATAAGTAAGCTTATCCAATTAAAAGAAGGTATTACCTGCAAGGAACCAAAAGCAGAAATAGATGCTATCGAATGTGTAAAAGATGGTTGCTGGGAAGCGGATATTATCATTCTTGCCGTGGCTGTGCATGAAGAAAAAGAAGTAGCTGAAATGATGAAAGAAGTAGCAACACAAAAGATTGTAGTTGATGTTTCCAATGAAGAAAAGGCGGGCGAATACCTGCAGCAAATATTACCTTATTCAAAGCTGGTAATGGTTTCAGGTAACTTATCAGCAAAGGAAATGGTAATCAGCGGAGAGGATGGTGAAGTAAACGAAGAAATAGCTGAAATCTTTAACCAGGCAGGTTATTACTCCACAATCGTCCAATCAATACATCACTAAATCATAAATCACTAAAAAAATCTAAATCAATTTTATGAACAAGATCATCGCAACAAATTCAAATAACTGGCCTGCTTTAATTGCACGGCTCGCATTAGGGCTTACCATATTTCCACACGGCGCACAAAAACTTTTAGGATGGTTTGGCGGTTATGGTTTCACGGGTACTATGGGCTACTTTACCGGAACCGTAGGATTACCATGGGTCATTGGTTTTCTTTTTATAATCATCGAATTTTTTGCGCCGCTTTTTCTTTTTTTGGGGCTGGGAACACGAATCGCATCCGCCGTAATTATAGTGTCATTTATAGGGGTAATGCTTACTGACGCCATTCATAATGGTTTTTTTATGAATTGGGCAAGAGAAGCCGGCAAAGGAGAGGGATTAGAATATTTCGTATTGCTGTTTGGCGTGGCCTTTATATCACTTGTAGCGGGCGGAGGTAAAGCCAGCATTGACGCAGCTCTTATTCAAAATGAAAAATAACTATTATCAATAAAAAAATAATTTTTTATAAATAACAATAAACAAAAAACAAAAAATATGACATTAACAAAATGGTCTCTTGACCCCATCCACAGCGAAGTTAGTTTTAAAGTAAAACATTTGATGATCTCTACCGTAACAGGACAATTCAACAAATTTAGCCTGGTAGGTGAAACAGAAAATGATGATTTTAATACCACTAAAAAAATAGAGTTCACTGCTGATATTGATTCGATTGATACCAACAACCAACAGCGCGATGCGCATTTGAAATCTGCTGATTTCTTTAATGCCGAAAAAAATCCCCGGATACATTTCTCAGGGAAAAAATATGATGTGAAAGATGGCGAGGGAAAATTATCCGGAGACCTTTCTATTGCCGGAATTACCCGACCGATAACATTGGACGTAGAGTTTGGCGGAATAATTGTTGATCCCTACGGACAGACAAAAGCCGGCTTTACCGTTACCGGAAAAATAAACCGTAAAGATTTCGGGATCACCTATGGTTCCACTTTGGAAACTGGTGGCGTATTGCTCGGCGATGAAATAAAAATAAATGCAGAAATACAGTTGGTAAAGCAAGTAGTTGAAGAATTAGTTGAGGTTGCTTGATGGTTGAATGGTTAAATGGTTTATAGAAAGAAGTTTAGACGATCTTCCTTTCACCCCTTCGGAAGATAGGGGGCCAAAATAAAATAAAATGGAAAACAGAATTTTAGGATTGCATCACATTACGGCGATAGCCGGTAATGCAAAAAGGAACCTGGATTTTTACACAAAAGTGCTGGGTCTGCGATTGGTAAAAAAGACCGTCAATTTTGATGACCCGGGTACTTATCATTTTTACTACGGGGATGAAGTGGGTACCCCCGGAAGCATCCTCACCTTTTTCCCCTGGGAAGGAATTGGAAAGGGACACACGGGAACAGGAATGGCAACAGGCATTGGGTATTCGGTACCAAAAGATAGTTTGGAATTCTGGTCAGAACGTTTCGGGCAATTCGGTGTAAAACATAATGAAGTAGCAGAAAGATTTGGGGAAAAATATTTGCACTTCCAGGATCCGGATGGATTAAAAATTGACCTCATTGTCTCTAATAATGAAGACAAAAGAAACCCGTGGAAAACGGATGAAATAAATGCAGCCGTTGCTAACTGTGGATTTCACAGCGTTACATTAACCTTGAAAAACATAACGCCCACTTTAAAAGTTTTAACTGACATTTTGGGATACCAATTGCTGAAACAGGAAGGCAGTTTATACCGCTTTGTTACCGATGCCACTGCCAATGCTTCTATAGTTGACATTATAGAAGCGCCCAACCTGGCACCAGGCATTAATGCCGCAGGAACCAATCATCACGTGGCTTTCAGGGTAAAGGATGAAACCAGTCAAATGGAATTTCGCGAGAAGATTTTAAGTAAAGGTTTAAATATTACCCCTAAAATAGACCGTGATTATTTCTTCTCTATGTATTTCCGGGAGCCCGGTGGAGTATTGTTTGAACTAGCCACTGAAAATCCCGGATTCCAGAAAGATGAAGCTTTAAGCGAACTGGGCACTCATTTGAAATTGCCCCGGCAATATGAAAGTGCAAGAAATGAAATTGAAAACGTGTTGCCGGATTTGAATTAAGAATTTTGAAAACCTTAGACAAAGGGATACGCACATAAAAGAAAAGGTACCTGTCGCAGAGGATTTGATACGCTTTTTTTGATGCAAAATATAAAAGCACTATCTCTGTGGATTACCTTGCAGTAGCGATTGTAGATGAAATTAAAAACCGAAACATATTCGTGTACGCTTCACCGTTGCTTATTAATTATTTAAAACAAAAAATCATGGAAGTAAAAATATGGTCGGATGTAAGATGTCCGTTTTGCTATATCGGCAAACGAAAGTTTGAAATGGCATTAGATAAATTTTCACATAAAGATAAAGTGAAAGTAACATGGCACAGCTTTGAGCTGGATCCTTCTCTGGAAACGAATCCCGGGATCAATTCGATTGAACATATTTCCCGGGTAAAAGGTATTTCAAAACAGGAAGGCCTCGAAATGCATAAACATGTAATCAGCGTAGCTGAAGAAGTTGGATTAAATTTTGATTTTGAAAAATCTGTTGTAGCCAATTCTTTCAATGCTCACAGGCTTATCCAATTTGCCAAGTCCCAGGAAAAGGGCAATGAGGTAGAAGAAGAATTATTCAAAGCTCATTTTACCGATGGGAAAAATATAGATGATAAAGAAACATTGGCACAAATAGGCATCACTATTGGCCTTGATGAAAAGAGTGTAAAAGAAGTTCTTGATTCCAATGCTTTTGCAGATGAAGTGAAAAACGATGAGCAGCAGGCGCAATTGCTTGGTGTCAGAGGTGTTCCGTTCTTCGTACTCAATAATAAATATGGTATTTCAGGTGCACAATCGTCCGATACTTTTTTGGATGCACTGGAACAAACCTGGGAAGAAATTAAAAAAGAAAAACAACCACTTATTATTACAGAAGGTGAGTCCTGCTTTGCAGATGGTAACTGTAATTAAAATTAGAAACAAACAATTTTAAACACAACAAACAATCAATCATTTAAAAAAAAATAAACAAACATGAAAAAATTATTTTCTCTACTAATCGTAGCTTTTTTAAGCGCCTCTTTATTTGCACAAACCAAGTGGAACGCAGATCCTATGCACTCTAAATTAACCTTTAGCGTTACCCATCTCGGCATCTCTGATATTGACGGGTTATTTAATAAATTCCAGGTATCTGCCGTTACCAGTCAGGCTGATTTTAGTGATGCCGTTTTTGAACTTTCTGTGGAAGTCTCTTCCATAAATACACAAGTGGAAATGCGCGATAATCATTTGAGAAGCGCGGACTTTTTTGAGGTGGAGAAATATCCTTCCATGACTTTTAAGAGCACTTCAATTTCAAAAGTATCGAAAGACAAATACAAGCTGAGCGGCAATCTTACGCTTCGCGGCATTACCAAACCGGTAACTATGGATCTTTGGTACAGGGGAACTATTGAAAATGCCCAGCCAAAGAAATCCACTTCAGGTTTTCAGTTGACAGGAACTATCAAGCGTTCTGATTTTAATATCGGTGCAAAATTCCCGGAACCTATGTTAAGCGATAATGTCAGGATAAAAGCCGATGGAGAGTTTGTGAAGGAGCTATAAATTATGAGTTATGAGTTATGAATTATGAGTTATGAGTTATGAGTTACGAGTTATGAGTTATGAGTTATGTGCAGTGAGCCATGAAAAGTTAGGCATAAAATAAATAACTGAAACTCAAAACTCATGGCTGATAACTGAAGGATTAGTGAGTAATTTACAATTAATAATTCGTATAATTCGTGCTAAAACTTCGTGTTATTCATGAACTAAAAATCGTGTTATTCGGGAACCCTTATTATCAATTAACGACCATCAATAATCATGGAATTAGGATTAATAACTTTTGCGGACATGGAGCCGGAAAGTCTTCCCGGAAGAGCCATTAATGCGCACCAGCGCATTAAAGATCTGATGGAAGAGATTCAACTGGCTGATCAGTTGGGGCTGGATGTTTTTGGCGTTGGCGAGCATCACCGCCCCGATTATGCCGTATCGTCACCGGCAGTAATTTTGGGAGCTGCAGCGGCCATCACTAAAAATATAAAACTCTCCAGTGCAGTAACGGTGCTAAGTTCAGACGATCCTGTAAGGGTGTTCCAGGATTTTGCCACCGTGGATCTTTTGTCCGGCGGGCGGGCAGAGATCATGGCGGGCAGAGGCTCCTTCATAGAGTCGTATCCTTTGTTTGGTTACGATCTGGAAGACTATGATGAGTTGTTTACAGAAAAGTTAGCGTTATTGATGAAAGTAAATCAACACGAAAAACTCTCCTGGAATGGAAAGCATCGCCCATCGTTTGAAAACCTTGGTGTGTATCCGCGCCCTTATCAACCCTCCATTCCTATATGGCTTGCGGCAGGTGGCACGCCGGCATCGGCTGTAAGGGCGGCCACACTTGGCCTCCCGTTGATGTTGGCCATCATTGGCGGCATGCCAGATCAATTTGTTCCCTTTATTAATTTGTATAAAGAAACCGCAAAGAAAGCCGGGCACGATATGAAATCATTGCAATTGGGTATCAACAATCATGTGTATGTGGGCGAAGAATCACAAAAAGCAGGCGATGAATTTTATCCTTATTATGCCAAAATGATGAACCGTGTGGGCCGCGACAGGGGCTGGCCGCCACTTTCGCGCCAGCAGTTCGATCATTCACGCGCACCAAAAGGAGCGCTGATGGTAGGTAGTGTGCAGCAGGTAATCGATAAAATTCTGTACGAACATGAATTATTTGGCAACACCCGTTTCTTTGCGCAAGCCAGTGTGGGCAACGTGCCTCATTTAAAAACCATGAAGTCTATAGAATTATTCGGAACCAAAGTGGCGCCGGCCATTAGAAAAGAAATTCATAGCGCCTGAACGAGGAATTACAGTGTCTGAATCAGGATTTAAAGGATTGTTTAATCCTAATCTTTTAATGGAAACAAAACCAGGGAAAAAGAGGTTTCCAATCTTAATTTTCTTCACAACTTTATTTTGTTTCTTTTAAAATTACTTGCCTCATCCTTTGGTCTTGTTATTTATTTTTCAGAATTTACAGTTGCAATAATCTGGTTTCATTTATGATTATTTAATATGCCGGAATTATTGCCCCCCTGATTTCACAGAAAGCCTGTTTTAAATTAATAATCACAATCACATTAATTTATAAGCCATGGATTTTCTGAATGAAGTTTTCTTTTCGAGCAAGCAGGGTAAAATAAATAAGCAATGGCTTAATGAAATCTCTCCTTCATTTATTGAAGATTATTTTAAGAATATACTCCCAGGTCATAGCCCCTTCCAATGGGATTACAATTTCCTGAAAACCCTTATCTGCCCAATATTATATCGGAAAACAAAACCCTTATGGGTAATTTCATTTTCTTTCTTACCCGGAATAAAACTTATGCATCGTAAAAGAGAAAACCTTTTTAAAAACAAGAGCGATAATATTTCAAAAAAATACAGGATAAAATAATCGGCATTTCAGAAATTATAAAGTAAAAGACCAGGTATTATTAACCCCTAAAAAAAGGTACAATGAGTATTCAAAAAATTATTATTAAGGGAAGTAAACAAACCTCCGTAATTGATAAGGTGGAAGATGATTACCTGGATCTTAAGGAGAGTTATCAGGTAGGAAGCCAGGTACGAGGCATAGCAGATGCCCATGAGGTAAGCCTCGAAAATGGAGAAATTTTGCAGCTGAAGTTTGATGATGACACTTGCTGGTTTTGTAATGCAGATACCCTGGAGGATATTTTTCCGGAAGCTATTGCCCTTAAACGGGGAGCTGAAAATGATACTTTCACCATTCCTTCGGGCATTAATAATACAGACGCACAAAGAGGAATTGTTGGTGATATTTTATTGAAAGCACTTAATGTTTTTGCAAAGAAAAAGATAACCAGGGAGATTGGGGAATTGGCTGCAGACCTTGAAAAAAAACAGCTTGATAATTTAAGCGGACTTTACCTGCTCGATAAAAATTTTAAATTAGAGCCTTTTGAAATAAAGGCATCCACAAAGCCCTGGCTTATTTTTTTACATGGCACCAATTCCTCTGCCTACGGTTCTTTTGGCGAGTTGATGCAAACAGATATCTGGAATTATCTGCACCAGGAGTATGCCGGCCAGGTGTTGGCTTTTCAACATGAAACCCTTACCAAGAGCCCGTTACAGAACGTGTTGGAATTGAT
>JBDSOE010000083.1:0-6747 GCA_039915005.1 Ginsengibacter sp. | reverse complement strand
TTGAACTTTCGAAAAGTAAATGATTAGGGAGAGCATGGGCCAAGACAAATAATAGTTCGTTGATACTTACTTTTGATAAGGATAATTCCGCACGATCGGCAAACGCATCGCTACTCCTTTGGTAGTGGTAGTATCCAACCGGAGGTGCTTATAACGATTCTATTAATCACTATAATGTTTTACGGACTTTGGAGGCGATGTATCAATTGCAACATTCCTGCAATCCGCGGGTAAAACCAATCCCTGGCATTTGGAAAAATTAAAAATGAAAAACCCAATATAATGTTTACAAAAAAGTTTAAAATTCCAACAATGAAAGTATTATTGTGGGGCTTGTGTTTATGTTTCTTATTATCATCCATAACCGTAATAGCCATGAATCCGCCCGGAAAGAACATTATCAAAAATCAGGAATTAAGCAGTAACTGGCAGATACAATCTTCCATAAAAATAAATGCCAGTGATGCTGAAATATCCACACCTGCTTTTTCCGCAAAAGACTGGTATGGTGCCGTGGTGCCTGGTACAGTTTTAGGATCATTGGTTGCAGATTCTGTTTTCAAAGATGTTTTCTATGGTCGCAATCTGGAAAAAATTCCTGAAAGCCAATTCGACGTTCCCTGGTGGTATCGAACTACTTTCTCTATAAATAAAAATGGCCCCGGCCAGATTACAAGATTGCGGTTTAATGGAATCAGCTATCGCGCGGATATTTGGTTGAACGGTTACAAAATTGCTTCTGCAGATTCTATAAAAGGAAGTTTCAGGCAATTTGTTGTAGAGGTAAGCAAGTATGTGAAGAGTGGTGTAAATGTGCTGGCACTAAAAGTATCACGGGCACAAAAAAGTGATTTAACCATCGGGTTTGTGGACTGGAATCCTGAGCCCGCCGATCACAATATGGGAATCTGGCGCAACGTGCAGTTGCAGATCAGCGGAGCGGTTTCTATTGATAAACCTTTTATACAAACTAAAGTGGATACGGTTACTCTCAATCATGCGGAGGTTACCGTTAGCGCTGTTCTTCATAATTACTCGGACAAAATAATTAATGGAGAATTAAAAGGAATGATAGGAAAAGAAATAGCGTTTTCACAAAAAGTTTTGATACAGCCCAACAGCAGTAAGGAAGTAATATTTACTCCTTCTGCATTTTCTCAGTTAAGCATCAATCATCCGAAACTATGGTGGGTACATACCTTGGGCAATCCGCATTTATATGATTTGCACCTTCGGTTTAATTCTGGAAATGAAATTTCCGATAGCAGCCACACACGTTTTGGTATTCGTTCAGTATCTGATTATATTACCAAAGAAGGACATCGGGGTTTTCGTTTGAACGGTAAAAAAATACTGATAAAAGGTGGCGGCTGGACAGATCCTATGTTGCTGAATGCCACACCAGAGTATGAACGTGCAGGCATTGACTACGCGGTTCACACGAATATGAATGCCATACGCATGGAAGGTTTTTGGGGAAATAATCAGCATATTTATAACCTGTGTGATGCTAAAGGAATTTTGATAATGGTGGGCTTTAGCTGCCAATGGGAATGGGAAAATCTGGTCGGCAATAAAGACGATAAATACAGCGCCATCATTACGCCTGAACAAAATGATATAGCGGCTGAATCATGGCACGACCAAATACTTTGGCTTAGAAATCATCCAAGCATTTTCACCTGGCTTTATGGTAGTGATAAATGGCCACGGCCTGAACTGGAAGAAAGATATCTTGCTACGCTTAAAGAGTTGGATACTACGCGTCCTTCTGTTTCATCCGCCAAAGAAGTACAAAGTATTATCACCGGCCACTCTGCAGTAAAGATGCGTGGCCCCTATGATTATGTTCCTACAAATTATTGGTATGTGGATACGGCGTATGGTGGCGCTTTTGGGTTTAATACAGAAACGGGCCCCGGCCCGCAAATTCCTGTATTGGAAAGTTTGAAGAAAATGATCCCTGTGGATTCGCTATGGCCTATCGGCAGTGCATGGATGTATCACGCTGCAAGAGGCGAATTTCATAATCTTACTTACTACAATAACGCTATGGATAATCGCCTTGGAAAAGCAAAAGATTTGGATGATTATTTAAGAAAGGCACAATACTTAAATTATGAAGGAATGAGGGCTATGTACGAAGCCTTTGAGGCAAACCGTTTTAAAGCGACCGGTATTATTCAATGGATGTACAATGCATCGTGGCCAAAATTGTGGTGGCAATTGTACGATTATTATTTAATGCCGACCGCGGCATTTTATGGCGCACGCAAAGCCAACGAGCCACTCCATATTTCTTATAATTACCGAAACAATGGAGTTGATATTATGAACAATACCGCCCAAAAATTAGCTGATCTCTCTGCGGAAATAACGGTGTTGGATATAAATATGAAAAAAGTATTTCAGAAAAAAATTACCTCTAACACGGTAGGAGCACAGCATACAGAACCAGTGTTCACATTGCCTGCAAATTTAAATCTCAGCAAGACCTGGTTTCTCGATCTTAGATTGTACAATAAACAACATCATTTAATTAGCAGTAACTTTTATGTGCTTTCTTCCCAAAAAGATACACTGGATGTAAAGAAAAGTACGTGGTATGTTACCCCTCAAACTTCTTTTGCCGACCTTACGCTTTTACAAGATTTGCCGAACGTAAAATTAGAAAAAAGTGAAACCGTAACGAAGAAAGGAGAGGATACTCACGTAAAGGTAAAATTGAAAAATCCATCCGCTTATCTTGCGTTTATGGTTCATCTTGATATGAAGAAAAAGGAAAGCGCTGAATCGGTATTGCCTGTTTTCTGGAATGAAAATTATTTTACTCTTCTACCTGGTGAAGAAAGAACGGTTTCAGGATATTGTCATACCGCAGATCTTCATGGAGATCGGGTAAGCATTGCCGTTAGTGGATGGAATATTGAGTAAGGCCAGCCCCGCAGGTAGGCACCGGCCATAAGGATAACCTCTGTCAGCACCACTGTCTGACCTGCGGTGCCGACAGATATCATTAAATTAGAAACACATTTTATACAAATAAATGAGAACCTTAAAAATAGCAGTCGCACAATTTCAACCAAAAGATGGAGATAAAGACTACAACTTTTCTGTGATTGATAAATTGACGGCGAAAGCAAAAGAGGCCGGCGCGGAAATAATTAGTTTCCATGAAATGTCAATCACGGCTTATACTTTTTTTAAAGATTTATCAAGGGAAAAAGTAGTAGCGTTGGCTGAAAAAATTCCTGGCGGAGAGAGTACAAAAAATCTGATACAAATTGCCACGAAATATGACATAGCAATAATGGCAGGATTAGTTGAAATTGAAAATGATAAACTTTACAACACCTATATCTGCGTTGATAAAAACGGATTGATTGCGAAGTACAGTAAGATACATCCTTTCATAAGCAAGTTCTTTTCACCCGGTGAAAAGTATGTGGTGTTTGACTATAAAGGATGGAAATGCGGAATATTGATTTGTTACGATAACAATGTAATTGAGAACGTTAGGGCCACGACCTTGCTTGGCGCGGAAATTATTTTTGCTCCGCATGTTACTATGTGTACGCCTTCTTCCATGCCGGGAAGGGGGTTTGTTGACGATACTTTATGGCAAAAAAGAGATGTCGATCCGGTTCCTTTGCGGATGGAATTTGACGGACCAAAGGGAATGCAATGGCTGATGCGATGGCTTCCGGCACGTGCGTACGACAATGGAGTCTATTATGCGTTTACCAACCCGATCGGATATGATGGCGATCAGTTGAAGAATGGAAATTCATTGATACTGGATCCTTATGGTGATGTGCTGACAGAAATAAAAAGTTTTGGCGATGAAATAGCAACGGCTATTGTAACTGAAGACAAACTGACTCTTGCAGGAGGATGGCGTTACCGGAATGCCCGGAAGCCCGCGTTGTATAAAGAGATTTTAGGAGCCAGTCATGAATCGGAAACAAAACCGGTTTGGTTGAAAGAATAATTTTGTGGCAAATAACTAAATTTGTTTGGCCAAAATAAAAAATTTGATGAGATCGAAAATTTAGGATCAGATAGATTAGCATATTAAGGTAGCAAAAATTTAAAAAACAATAAGATACATAAAAACTCATCTTATTTTCAATTCGCATAATAAAATCTAAATGACAAAAACTGCCCTTCACCCCAAGAGAAATTATTACATCGTTTTCCTGATATTGCTGACATTCTTTGTCATCTCTTTTCTTACCAATATCATCGGGCCGCTGGTGCCGGATATCATCCAGGGATTCCATCTTAGCCTGACCATGGTTGCTGTACTTCCTTTCGCTTTTTTCATTGCTTATGGATTTGTATCTATCCCGGCCGGCATCATGGTTGAAAAATACAAAGAAAAAAAAGTAATGGTGGTGGCTTTTATGGTGTCATTTATTGGCGCGGTAATGTTGGCATTATACCCCAATTATCTCACCGCAGTGGTTTCTTTATTTTTAATCGGTTGCGGCATGGCCATGCTCCAGGTGGTTATCAATCCTTTGTTGCGCACATCGGGCGGTGAAGAAAATTACGCTTTCAATTCTGTGCTGGCGCAATTGATCTTTGGGCTTGCTTCTTTTATCAGCCCTTTGGTATATTCTTACCTCGTTCTCGATTTAAAAAGCCCGGGAAGTCATGATGGTTTTCTAAACTTTTTTGCCTCTTTGGTACCTGCAGAATTAACATGGATATCTCTTTATTGGTTATTTGCTTTTGTGAGCATTATAATGATCCTTATAATTTTGGTATCAAAGTTTCCGAAAGTAATATTAAGTGAAGACGAAAAGGCACCGGCACTCAAAGTGCATGTAGACCTTTTGAAAAAACCGGTTGTGGTACTTTTCTTCATCGGCATATTCTGTTATGTAGGTACAGAGCAGGGCGTAGCCAACTGGATTTCACAATTCCTGCTGGAATACCACCAATACGATCCGCAGACTTCCGGAGCCACAGCCGTTGCTTATTTCTGGGGATTAATGACAGCAGGTGGTTTACTTGGATTGGTGCTCCTGAAAATTATGGATAGCAGAAAAGTACTTATTATTTTTACGGTGCTCGCTATTATTTCTTTAAGTTTCGGATTATTTTCAAATGGTAGAATCGCTTTAATTGCATTTCCCTTAGTTGGTTTTTTTGCATCGGTTATGTATCCGATTATTTTTTCGCTTGCGCTTAATTCTTTAAAAGAACACCATGGCGCCTTCTCAGGAATTTTGCTCACCGGTGTTATTGGCGGCGCGGTAATACCGCTCATCATCGGATGGATGGGCGATCACTGGGGTTTACGTTCAGGCATGTTCTTTTTGTACCTTAAACTCGGATACATTCTCAGCGTTGGCTTTTGGGCAAGGCCTATCATTTCTAATAAAACGATTCAGAGAGTGCATCAGGAAAAATAAATTGAGAAGGTTGCTTACCTTTGAAGAAGTATTTATACTTGGAATAAAACATATTAAGGTTGGCAACATTTTCAACATTTTTGATTTTGAATAGAAAAGAAAAGTATCCCATTTTTTTATAAAAAAATTAAGGCTGTATAATGGACTATCAGCAAGTAATAGGAATTGATCTCGGAGGCACACAAGTGCGCGCGGGAATCGTAAATGAAAAAAAGATTAACGGTATGGTTTCCGTTCCTATTCCCGCATCCGGCACGGTAGAAGAAGTTTTAGAAGTGTTGTACCGGCAGGTAGATGGCCTGCTTAGCCCGTCTATAAAAGCAATTGGCATTGGCGTGCCGAGTGTGGTGGATATGGAAAAAGGAATTGTGTATGATGTGCAAAATATTCCATCGTGGAAAGAAGTTAATTTAAAAAGTTGCATGGAGGAGCGGTATCACCTCCCCGTATTGGTAAATAATGATGCCAATTGTTTTGCCCTGGGCGAAAAATATTTTGGCAAAGGGCAACACGTTCATTCCTTGATTGGGTTATCTATCGGCACCGGTCTGGGCGCAGGTATTATCATTCACGACAAGCTTTATGCGGGCATCAATTGTGGGGCAGGCGAGTTTGGTGAGGTGGCTTATTTAGCTCATAATTATGAATATTATGCAAGCGGCCAGTTCTTTAAAAACTTTCATGAGACCACGGGCAAAATTGTTTTTCAGAAAGCAGAGCAGGGTGATGAGCAGGCAATTATTATTTTTGAAGAATTCGGAAGGCATCTGGGCAACGCTATCAAAATGATCTTATGCACTTATGATCCTGAACTGATCATCATTGGTGGGTCTATACGTCAGGCGTTTTCATTTTATCAAAAAAGTATGTGGGAGCGTATCCGAACGTTTACGTATCCAAAATCGCTGGACCATTTTAAAATAGAAATATCAGAGCTTGAGGGGTGCAGCGTGCTGGGAGCAGGAGCTCTTTATTATGACAAGCAGCTATCCTAACGGTAATGGATAAAGTGGGATATTTCTTTTGTGCTGATGTTTTTTACAAAGGGGATTCCAATGGCAGATTGGTGTGGATGCAGCCTCCTCGTGAGGCATTCTTGGTCTTATGGGTTGGGCTTATTTTCTATGGGCAAGTATAATGGTGTTGAATAGGAAAACAGCTTACTTATTTTTCTTGTTTTATTTCACTCCTATCGGGTAAAAACTTTTTTAATATTGCTACAATTCTTTTATTTCGGGCAATCCAGATCTGCATATTGCCTACTCCAGTCATCATAGCAATCTATGATTACACTGCAACCTGCATTTTTACAGTCCCATCCAAT